>NZ_SORI01000006.1:18992-167676 GCF_004366815.1 Aminivibrio pyruvatiphilus
ACTCCAACGGCAAGCCGGTCTACACCGACTCCGCCGTCTACAGGGCTCCCTACGACAAGGACAATCCTGACAGAGTGGGCACCGACGGCGGCAACACCCACGAATACTCCCTGGTGCCCGGCACCTATGACGTTCTCGTCAGGGACCACAACACAAAAGTCGAGCAGTGGATAAAGGATGTGGTCATCGAAGGCGGGAAGACCGTACGGAAGGAAGTCTCCTTCGCCCAGGGCAAGCTGATCCTCTCGGGCCTCGATTCCAACGGCAAGCCGGTCTACACCGACTCCGCCGTCTACAGGGCTCCCTACGACAAGGACAATCCTGACAGAGTGGGCACCGACGGCGGCAACACCCACGAATACTCCCTGGTGCCCGGCACCTATGACGTTCTCGTCAGGGACCACAACACAAAAGTCGAGCAGTGGATAAAGGATGTGGTCATCGAAGGCGGGAAGACCGTACGGAAGGAAGTCTCCTTCGCCCAGGGCAAGCTGATCCTCTCGGGCCTCGATTCCAACAGCAAGCCGGTCTACACAGACTCCTACGTCTACAGGGCTCCCTATGACAGGGACAACCCCGACGAAGCGGGGCGGGACGGCGGCAACAGCCACGAGTACTCCCTGGTACCCGGAACCTACGATGTCCTCGTCAGGGACCATAACACAAAAGTCGAGCAGTGGATCAAGGACGTGGTCATCGAAGGCGGGAAGACAGTCCGGAAGGAAGTCTCCTTCGCCCAGGGCAAGCTGATTCTCTCGGGCCTCGACTCCACCGGCAAGCCACTGTACACCGACTCCTACGTCTACAGGGCCCCCTATGACAGGGACAACCCCGACGAAGCGGGGCGGGACGGCGGCAACACCCACGAGTACTTCCTGGTCCCCGGAACCTACGATGTCCTCGTGGTCGACCATAACACCAGGATCGAACAGTGGGTAAAGGATGTGGTCATCGAGGGCGGAAAGACCGTCCGGAAGGAAGTGTCCTTTTCCCAGGGGACCGCCCGGCTGACGGCGAAGGGTTTTGAAGGAAAACCGGCCTATTTCTATGCCGAAGTCTTCACGTCCCCGGCGGAAGAAGGCGACGAGCCCGTTTTCTCCGACAGCGGGGATGGTGAGATTTCCTTTTCCATTGTCCCGGGAACCTACGACGTGAGGGCCAGGACCGAGGAGCCAAAGGCCGAATTGTGGAAAAAGGGTCTGGAGGTAAAAGCCGGAGCGAAAGCAGCCGCCTCCTTTGCCTTCTCAGCCGCAAGGGTCAGGATCGTGCCTCCCAAAAAGGGCAAGGACAGGATCTATATCTTCGTGGACGCATTCCCCCACCCGGCTGGAGAGAACGACGAGGCGACGGTCTCCGAAGCAGGGGCTGACCAGCATGTCCAGTTTTTCCTCGTTCCCGGCACCTACGATTTCAGGATCCGGGACGAAGAGGACAGGGAGACCTGGATGAGGGGGATCGAACTGGCTGAGAACGACAAATTCTCCAGGGAAGTGAAGTTCGAGGACTGATTTCCGAAGAGAACACGGGGGGCGCCTGTCTGGCGCCCCCCTTTTCTTTGACCGGAAACCTTTCCGTCAGGATTTCCCGTCCTTCCTGGCCAGCCGGGCGAGGAGGTCGCCCCCGGCCTGACACAGCTGCACCAGCAGAATGAGCACTGCCACGGTGGCGAACATGACGTCCAGGCGGAAGCGCTGGTAGCCGTACCTGATGGCCAGATCCCCGAGACCGCCGCCGCCCACGGCCCCGGCCATGGCCGAGAAGCCGATGAGACTCACCACCGAGAGGGTGAGGCCGGAGAGAATGGCCGGGAAAGCCTCGGGAAGGAGCACCTTCCGGATGACCTGCCATGACGTGGCGCCCATGGCCTGGGCCGCCTCCACCACCCCCCGGTCCACTTCCCTCAGGGCTCCCTCCACTACCCGACCGACAAAGGGTGCGGCGGCGATGGAGAGAGGAACGATGGCCGCGCCGGTGCCGATGGACGTTCCCGCGATCAGCCGCGTCACCGGGATCAGCAGCACCATGAGAATGATGAAGGGTGTCGACCTGGCGGCGTTGACCACCGCCGACAGCAGGCCGTTCAGCACCCGCCTCTCCAAGAGCCCTCCCCTGGACGTCACGTGAAGGATCACTCCCAGAGGAACTCCGGAAGCAAACGCTATGGCCGACGATGCCCCCACCATGAACAGGGTCTCCCCGAGAGCCTTAAACAGCAACGCTGATACCTGATCCCACATGGCCGATCACCTCCACTTTCAGATCAAGCGCCCGGAGATAGCCCAGCGCGCTGCTTTTGGCCCCTTCGTCCCCTGAAAGCCGGATCACCAGGGTGCCGCAGGGCACGTTCCGTATATGGCCGATCCTGGCTCCGAGGATGTTCACGTCCACGTCGAAGCGGCGGATCATCCCCGAGATTACGGGATCGGCGGCGATATCGCCGAAGAACTGAAGCTGCAGGACAGGGTCTCCCGTCCCCCGGACCCCCGGAGTGAAATCGAGCCCGGCGAAAGTCTCCGGCAATTCCACTCCCACCACGTCACGGAGCATGTCCAGGGTGGGCTCCCCGCGGGGGTCGGTGAAAATATCCAGCACGGTCCCCCGCTCGACGATACGCCCCTTGTCGATCACCGCCACGTCGGTGCAGATCTCCCGGATGACATTCATCTCGTGGGTGATCAGGACGATGGTGAGCCCGAGCCTGGTGTTGATGTCCCTAAGAAGGGACAGGATCGACCGGGTGGTGAGGGGATCCAGGGCGGACGTGGCCTCGTCGGAAAGAAGCACGTCCGGCCTGTTGGCCAGCGCCCTGGCGATTCCCACCCTCTGCTTCTGCCCGCCGGAGAGCTGGGAGGGATACCGCTCCCGCTTGTCGGCAAGGCCCACGAGATCGAGCAGCTCGTCAACCCTCGCCGCAATATCCTCCCTGCGCCATCCCGCCAGTTCGAGGGGAAAGGCCACGTTCCCGAAGACCGTGCGGCCCGACAGGAGGTTGAAGTTCTGAAAGATCATGCCGATCTTTTTCCGGGCCTGCCGGAGCTCCCCTTCGCCGAGGTCAGTGAGTTCCACCCCGCTCACTGACACGGAACCGGAGTCGGGACGCTCAAGGAGGTTCACGCACCGGACGAGGGTGCTCTTTCCGGCGCCGCTCCGGCCGATGATCCCGAAGATGGAGCTGTCGGGGATTTCAAGGTCAATATTGCTCAAAGCCTTCAACCGCTTTTCCCCGCTGCCGTAGGTTTTTGTCACGCCCTTCAGGAGAATGCCCATGTCCGGTCCTCCCCTACCAGGCGGGAATGAAGCCGCCCTTGTACCGCTCCAGCATGAACTTCGCAGTCTCCTCCGTCTGGTAGGCCTCCACGAGCTTTTTCACCAGGGGATTGTCCCTGTCCTCTTCCCGGACGGCGATCACGTTGGCGAAGGGGGAGATTTCGGCATCCTCGAGCAGAATCGCGTCCTTCAGGGGGGACAGGCCTGCCTCCACCGCGTAGTTCACGTTCACGGCGCCGATGTCCACGTCGTCCAGAACCCTGGGAAGCTGGGGAGCCTCGATCTCGATAAACCTGAGATTCTTCGGGTTTTCCACAATGTCAAGCACCGAGGCGGTATATCCCGTTCCTTCCCGAAGCTTTATAAACCCTTTCTGTTCCAGCAGTGCCAGGGCTCTGCCCACGTTTGCGGGATCATTGGGAACGGAGACCTTTGAACCTTCCTTCAGGTCGTCGATGTTCCCTATCTTTTTCGAGTAGAACCCCATGGGGCAGACCACGGTCTTGGCCACGGAGACGAGCCTGTATCCCCGGTCCCTGTTCTGGGTGTCGAGAAAGAGCTGGTGCTGGTAGGAGTTCGCGTCGAGATCCCCCTGGTCGAGGGCGGCATTGGGAGTGATGTAGTCGCTGAAGGGAAACACCCTGAGCTCCACGCCTTCGGTCTTCAGCCTCTCAGCCAGGGATTCCAGTATTTCGGCATGGGGCCCCGACGTCGCTCCGACCTTCAGGGGAGCGAGGGCGGCTTCCGACCCCGCGGCTGCGAAAACGGCTATGGCTGCTGCTGCGCAAATTGCTGCTATTCTTTTCATTCTCTTTCCTTCCTTTCGTCCTGAACTGATGCCTTCCGGACTCTTCCGTCCGGCCCAATTGTCCCCGTCCGCTTCTCTCATGTCGCTCATGCCGTCGTCATCGGCCACTGCATCCCCTCCCTTCCAAATAAAAAAACGGGACCCCCTCGAGCTGCGGGGATCCCGTTCCGGCAAAATCAGCGCACGATGTCAGCCGCCGACCCTCCCCGGAGGAGATCCGCCGTTGCCGCACATCATCATGGTGAACAGAGCGCAGAATCCGTTTCTGATGGAACCGGTCATGGGGATCCTCCTTTCCGTCGGGCCGGGCCCGGCAAAAATAAAAATGCCTCTTCCGGAATGAAGGAAGAGGCGTCGCTGGTTCATTCAGCCTCGATCATCTTCCAGGAAAACCTGCAGGAATTGGCACCGTTCAGCATTTCGCTGAGGTTGCCGCGGCTTCGCAGGGCCTGTCCCTCCGCCGCTCCGGATGAATCGATTCGGTATTAAGGTATGGCGGAGATTATAGGGTACCTCCGCCGGATCTGTCAACAGGCCGATTTCAAAAAACGGACGTTTTTTGCTTCCGCCCTCGCCGGAGAAGCATCAGCCCGAAGGGAACCAGCAGCAGGACCGCCGAAAGGGACGGAGCGCCGGTGGTGCATCCTCCCGATTCTTCCCCGGCTCCCAGCGCCTTGAGGCAGAAGTTTCCGCCCGGCACAACCCCGGTGAGGTCGGTCCAGGTCACGCCGTCGGCGCTGTAGAAGCTCTGCCCCGGAGCGGCGGAGGCTCCGTCGGAGTACCCCGCCACCGGAACTTCCACGGGGAGAGGGAACTCATAGGCCGGGGCGGTCACCTTCACTTCCGCGGAAAATCGTGTTCCCCGGGGGAGGTAGACCGGGGTTCCAAGGACGACGGTATGGTACCCCGGTTTTTCCAGCACACCCCGCTGCCCCCGAAGGGGCACGGACTCTCTATCCGCAGGAGTGGCTCCGGAGAGGATCGCCACAGTGATTTCATATTCCGTTCCGTAGTCGGGCACGTAAAAGGAAACCGCCTTCAGAGCCTGGTTCTCTTCCGCCGTGAAGATGTTGGCCATCCATGCAGGAGAGCCTGCCGCGGGCGTTTCGAGGGGAGAGACGGACCGGACCCATCCCAGGGGGTCGTACTGATGGATGATTCCGTATTCCCCCGCGGGCGAGGAGAGATAGACAATGCCGCTGTCGAGGCTCGTGTCCTCGTAGGACATGTAGAAATACCCATCCTCCCCGAAAGAGGTTCCCCAGCTGTTCCGGACAATCCACGCCCCGTCGCCTGACGGCTGGGCCGCAAATCGCTCCTTCGGGAAATAATCATCCCACCCGACGATGTTCACCGCATGGTTCGCACCCCGGGGACCGCTGTAGAAAAAGGCGCCGGTATCTTCGTTCCAGGTGTCTTCGTCGAAGTCGGCCATCATGCCGATGGACACCGCCCCCCGGGTCATAAGGGCGTGCTTGACCTCCTCAGCGGCGAGATGGGGGTAGCCATCCCTCCAGATTTCCACGGCCGGATAGGGCATATACAGAGCACTTGTGAGAAGTTTCTGCCGCGGGAGCCGGGGCTTTTCCGCCGGCAGTGGCCCGCCGTAGGGAAGATCCGTCTCGTTCACCGGACCGGTGCCTCTTGAGAGGACGGCCACGGCTTTCCAGTCGTCCCCTCCCTGGTCGAAGAGGGCGACTTCTTCGTCAAGGGTGAACGGAGGAAATCCTTCCGGGTTTTCTCTGTAAGCCCAGTACGCAAGGTGCCATTCGGAGAAATCCCGGGGTTCTCCGGGAAGAAGGGATGATTCCAGGGCCGCCAGGGCGGCGAAGGTCCAGCAGGTGCCGTAGGGATCCTGGTCCCGTACGGGAGACAGCTTTCCCTGTTCTCTGAGGTCGAACCTGGCGGGGAAGGGCGCGTCTTCCCTGAAGGTCCGGGCCGCGAGATGCCGGACAGTCTCTCCCCGGGCCCGGAGGTGGTCCAGATTCAGCGGTGACGGCCGTTTTCCCGCGGGACGCCTTTCCCCAGCGAAAAAAACGCTCCCCCGAAGCTCCGCTCCGCCGCCGCGGGGAAGAGCCCGGTCACGGAGAAAGGCGGGGTTAAGAGGGGCAAGGGACGGCCCTGCCGCAGGGGACGGCAGAGCGGCAGCGATGAACAGAAAAAGAGCGGCTGCCGCAAAAACGGCAGTTTTTTTCATGGGGGACACTTCCTTTCGCTGATGTTTTTCCGGGGCTCAGGCCCTCTCCTCGAACTCCTTCTGGTAGACCTTGCCGGACCCCATCATGACGCTGATGAAGTTCAGGGAGGGGATGTTCTCGCAGATGATCTTGATGATGGCGGCGATGATGGTGGAAATAAGGGCGCCCACCACGCCCCAGATGAGACTCCAGAAAAGCAGGGAAATGAGCACCACCACCGGGCTGAGATTCAGCCGGTCCCCCATGACTTTGGGGGTGATGAAGTTGCCGATAGTCACCTGGATGGTCAGGAGGACAAGAGAGGTGATGACCGCCGGCATGTAGCTAGGGTAAAACTGCACCAGAGCCACCAGGATCGGAGGGATGGAGGCCACGATGGACCCCACCGTGGGAATGAAATTCAGGATGAAGGCCAGCACGCCCCAGGTCACCGCAAAGTCCACCTGGAGGTATTCCAGGGCGAACCACACCAGGAAGCCCGTCACCGCACTGATGAGGGCCAGGGCGCTCAGGTACCGTCCGATCTGGAAGGAGATGGTGCCGAGGATGCGCTTCACCTTTTCCGCGTTGCTGGGAGAAAAGGCCTTCTGAAGCTTGTAGTCGAAATAGGGGGCGCCGAGGAGGAGAAACACGAGGAACACGATCACCATGACGAGCTTGGAAACGATGGTGACAAAGGACCCGGACAGCTCGATGAGATATCCCCGGGCGGTAACGCCCCAGTCGATGGACAGCCAGAAGTCGGGAGGAAGTTCGAGGTTGATCGTGAGGGTCTTCCCTATGTCAAGGAGACGGGCGTAGTATTTCGGGAACGCCTCGGTGAAGGTGAGAATCCTGGCGTTGAGAAAGAGAGCTCCGAGGAAGCAGACGCCGAAGAAAAGCGCAAGGACGGCGACGACGTTGAGAAAGTTCGGGATCTTGAGTCTCGACAGGAAGCGAACGACCGGGCCGAAGAGATAGGAGAGGAGCCATGCGATGATCAGCGGGATGAACACCGCCTGGGCGAAGTTTAGGACCAGCCCCGTGGCCACAATGGAGATGATGCCTATGAGACCGATGATAACCTGGAAGTTCCCCACAGTATCCACTCCCTTGATGAAAAGCCTTTTTCCGTATCCTATTTTACAGGATGAAAGGCATTTGGGAAGAAGGTTTTTTTCCGTTTCTTCGGAAAAATTGCACTTGTACGGGATAAAACAGGGTGACCCGGTCATCCAGAGACACAAGGGAAAGAGGAAGTGCCCGGCGGGCACTTCCTCTTTCCCTTGTCATTTTCCCGGCCGTTCCTACAGTCTCCGGTCGGCTTCTAGGACGGCCCGGGCAAGAATGTCAGCCCCCCGGGCAAGATCTTCCGGAGCCGTATACTCCTCTTTTGAGTGGCTGATACCGCCCGCGCTCGGCACGAAGATCATTCCCGCCCTCGTGATCCTGGCCATGGGGTTCGCGTCGTGGGATGCGCCGCTCGGCATACGGACCGAGGAGACTTTCGCCTCCTCACAGGCTGTTTCCACTGCCGTCTGGAGAAGGGGATCGAGCTCCACCGCCCCTTTCCTGACCACGGGCTCCATGAAAATGGAAACGTTCTTTCTTTTTTCGAGGAAGGAGCGGAATTTCGCCGCGATCTCGTCCATGACCGAATCCTTCAGGGAACGGATTTCGAGAAGAAAATCAGCTCTCCCCGGAACAATGGCCACAGCTCCGGGGTGGAGAGAGAAGACTCCCACGTTGCAGACGAAGTCATCCCTCGTATCCGTCCAGGCGAACCACTCGGAGAGCAGTTCCGCGGCCTCTCTCATGGCGTCCCTGCGCTCTTTCATGGGCGTGGTGCCCGCGTGGTTGGCCTCGCCTTCAAGGCGCACGGCGTACCTGCTGATGCCCACGATGCCCGTGGGAATGCCGACGGAGATGTTCCTCCGCTCGAGGTAGGGCCCCTGCTCGATGTGGAGCTCGAAGTAGCATGCGATCCGGCCGGGACCGGCCTTTGCGGAACGGACCCCTTCCGGCGTCAGCCCCACCCTGGCCAGCTTTTCGGCCGGCATGGGCTCCTCAAGCAGCCCCGCGAAGGCCCTGCTCCCGAAGGTGCCCCCCATCTCGCCGCCCTCTTCGCCAGTGAACCCGGCGACCACAAGGGGGTGCCGCAGGGGGAGGCTCTTTTCCCGGATGGTCCGGGCTGCCTCCAGGGCCGCCATCACGCCCAGGGGGCCGTCATACTTTCCTCCCCCGGGCACGGCATCCAGGTGGGAACCTGCATATATGGCAGGCAGGGAGGGATCGCTCCCATCCAGTGTTCCGAAAATGTTCCCGACCCCGTCAACAGTCACGGCGAGGCCGGCATCCTTCATCCGGTCCTCCACGAACTTCCTGGCTATCCCATAGGAAGGGGAAAAGGCGGGGCGATCCATGCCTTCCCCGTCCACCCAGCCTATCCGGCCGAGGTCTTCCAGATCCGCGAGAAAACGGTCCGGGGAGATGATCATGGGACTAGACCGTGGGGATCCCCAGCTCCTTGAGGATCCTTGCGATTTCTTTCCTCGTCTCCTCTCCGGCGGGAAGGATGGGCAGGCGGGGCAGTCCGCCCTTGAAGCCGACCATGTCCATGGCGGCCTTCATGCCGCCGATGCCGAAGCGGCTGGTGACAGCGGCGTTGAGGGGAAGGAGGGCGAGCTGCATTTTCCGGGCCTTCTCAAGATCGCCCTTCTCGAAGTTCTCCTGGATCTCGGCGCAATAGTCGGGAACTACGTTGGCCACCGCCAGGGTTCCGCCGACGCCGCCAAGCAGGAGGGTGGCGAGAAGATAGCTCCCGGAGCCGGCAAAGACCGAGAAACCTTCGGGAGCCTTCGCGAGCACTTCGGAGATCTGAACGATGTTGCCGCCGCTGTCCTTGATGCCGGTGATGTTCGGGTGGGCGGCGAGCTTCAGGGTCAGAGACGAGGGAACGTTCACCCCGGAGTTGCCGGGCATGTTGTAGATCATCACGGGGATGGGGGAGGCGTCGGCGAGCATGGTATAGAAATTCCCGAGGGCGGCTTCGTTCATGTCCTTCTTGTAGTAGTTGGGGGTCACCACCAGGGCCACGTCGGCACCCACGGCGGCGCATTCCTTCGTAAGCTGCAGGGTCTCCCTGAAGGACTCGCATCCCGTTCCGGCGATGACCATTTTTTCCGCCGGAAGGTGGTTTCTCGCTGTCTCCACGAGCTTTACCTTTTCCTCGTGGGACAGCAGGGTGAACTCGCCGTTGCTGCCGAGCACCACGAGACCGGACAGTTTCGTGGCGCCGAAAGCCACCGTGTTCTCTGCAAAGGTCGAATAATCCACCTCTCCGGAAGCGTCGAAGGCGGTGGCGATGGGGGCGAAAATTCCATGGACTTTTTTCATTTCGTTTCTCTCCTCGTCAAAAATATATGATATTCCGTATATGATACTTCAAAACCCGGCGAACCGAAAGATATCTCCCGGCACTTTGCTTCCTATCTGAAGAACTGCAGCGGCCAGAGCGACAGCATGGGAATGTAGGTGATCAGAAGGACCGCCGCGAGATTCCAGAGCATGAAGGGCACAGATCCCCGCAGTACTTTCTCGAAGGGGGTTTTGCAGATGTTGGACGCGACAAACAGGTCCACGCCCATGGGCGGTGTCGCCATGCCGAGGGCAAGGTTGGCCACCACGAAGGTTCCGAAATGAATGGGGTCCACGCCGATCTTCAGCGCCAGGGGAAGGAAGATGGGGCAGAAGATGAGGATGTTGGACAGCGTATCGATAAACATGCCGCCCACCAGGAAGACCGCGTTGAACAGGAGGAGGATAAGGAACTTGTTGGTGGTGAGCGAGAAAATGAGGTTCGAAATGAGGTTCGGCACGTCCTTCATGTGGAGAAGCTTCGCGAAGGCGCTCGCCGTGCCCATGAGGAAGATGCATGAGCCCGTGATGATGGCCGCTTCCACCATGGCGGTGCACAGCCCCTTCACCGTCAGCCCCCCCGTGGCGAAGCCGAGGACGATGGCGTAGGCCACGGCCACGATTCCCGCTTCTGTCGGAGTGAAAACCCCGGAGTAAATCCCGCCGAGAATGATGAGGGGCATGAGGAGGGCGGATTTCGCCTGCCAGACTCTCTTCAGGACCCAGCCGGCCCCCCCTCCGCGGGGCATGCCGGCATAGCCTTTTTTCCTGGAGATGAAATAGGCGGGTACCATGAGGAAAAGCCCCACGAGAATTCCCGGGAACAACCCCGCAATGAACAGGTCGGTGATGGAAACGCCGCTGTTCACGCCGTAGACGATCATGGGAACGCTCGGCGGGATGAGGACGCCTATTCCCCCGGCGCAGGCCACCAGGCCTCCGGAAAAACCGACGCCGTATCCCCTGGAGATCATGGCCGGCAGGATGATGGTGCCGATGGCGGCCACGGTGGCAGGTCCCGACCCGGACACGGCGCCGAAGAACATGCAGGCAACGATGGCCGCTATGCCCAGGCCTCCGGGAAAGTCGCCGGCCACGGCTTCGGCCAGGTCAGTGAGCTTTTTGGCGATTCCGCCGTGGGACATGAGGGTCCCGGCAAGAATGAAGAAAGGAAGGGCAAGGAGAGTGAAGGAGTCGGCAGTGACCACCATCCGCTGCCCCACGAAGAACATGACCCGGTCGAGTCCCCCGGGAATCCAGGGAATGAAGGCAAGGCAGCTGAATCCGATGGCGGCCGCTATGGGGATGCTCAGAAGCAGCGCGAGGAACATTCCTCCGAATACGGCGGTCAGCATTCCGGCATCCTCCTCATGACGAGAGCTCCGTCTCTTCCCTGCCGGGGAAGAGAACGGGCAGGATATCCTTCTGTACGATGCGGAAGGCCATCAGCAAAAACAGGACGGGGCCGAGGGCGAAGTAGGTCCACGTGGGCATGTCCATGGCTGCTGTGGTCTGCCCGCTTTCGTACTGCAGGCGGGTAATGTTGTAGGAGTATTTCACGACGAGAAGGGTAAAGCCCAGAAAGGCCGCCGAGGCGAAAAGCGACATCGCCTTTCCGAGCTTCGGGGGCAGGCTCATCGTGAGGATTTCCACTTTAACGTGCTGCCTTCGCTTTGCGCAGAGAGAGAAGCTCACGAGGCTCAGGGCGACGAAGAGAATCCGCATCAGCTCTTCCGACCAGGAGTGGACGAACCTGAGCAGATAGCGGGACATAACCTGCTCCATACCTATGAGCAGTATGGAGGAAAAAAGAACCACCGCGAGGGCTTCCTCGAAATACCGGTCCAAAAGGCTCAGAATTTTCACTGTCGGGCACCTCCGGTACAGATCGGGGGAGAGGGTCCCTCTCCCCCGGAATTAATGGCCTAGCTGTTGGGGGCCTCTTCGGGATAGGCCTCCTGGAACTTCATGATCTTCTCGTAGATGGCCATGTCGATATCCTTCTCGTGATCCTTGAGGACGGACTTGCTTGCCTCGCGGAATCCCTGCCGCTGCTCGGCGGTAAGCTCGATGACTTCCGGAGAGGGCGCGGCCTTGAACTCCTCCATGATTTTCTTGTTGTTCGCGAGAACGTTGTCCTGTTCCCATTTGCAGGTCTCGTCCACGGCCTTCTGAAGCACGGCCTTTTCTTCGTCGGAAAGCTTGTCCCATGACTTTTTCGACATGACGATCAGCATGGGGTCGAGAATGTGGCCGTCGGTGGTGATGTACTTCTGCACCGTGTGGAATCCCTGGGACTTGATGTTCTCGAAGGTGTTCTCACCGGCGTCGATCACGCCCTGCTGGAGGGAGGTGAACACCTCGCCGAAATCCATGGGAATGGGATTTGCCCCCATGGCCTTGAAAATGGCCATGCGGATGGGGGCGGGCTCGGTGCGGATCTTCACGCCCTTCAGGTCCTCGGGGGTCCGGATGGCGATATTGCTGTGGGTGTGCCGCCACCCCATGATGAAATAGCCGAGGGGCTTGATTCCCTTTTCTTCGAGGGGCTTTACCACTTCCATGGCGAGGTCGCTGTTCACGAAATCAAGGGCGGCCTTCTCGCTCTTGAAAAGGTAGGGGATGTCGTAGACCGTTACCGCCTTTGTAAAGGGAGCCAGAAGGCCCGTCGAGATGAGCCAAAAATCGGTGACCCCCTGCTGGATCTGTTCGATGCCTTCCCTGTTGTTTCCCAGGGCGGCCGCCCCCATGACCTGGACCTTCATTTTTCCGCCGGAATGCTTGTCAAGCAGCTCGGCGAATTTTTCACCTGCCTGGGCGAAGGTCACCAGGGGCTGCCCCGTGTGGCCCATAACGAATTCCCTCGCAAAGGACGCCGCGGGAAAGGATAGAACAAGCGCAGCCAGAAGAGCGCAGATACCCAACCGTTTCATCGTAGTCATCTTTCGTGTCGCCTCCCTTGTATTTTTGTGCTGTACCATGATCCATACTCCAGGAGAATCCTTTCTCTTTCCTCTGTCCCCCCCTTCCTGTTCAGGCCGTATTTCAGCGTTTGCCGAAGGTGTTGTCGTACCGCCTCTTTTTGCTGATGGAAACGCCGTACTTCACCAGCCCCGAAGCGATGATGAGGGCGCAGATGACGCCGTCCAGCACCGGGACTCCCAGTTCCTTCTCCATTCTCTTGTCGAGGCCGGCGAAACCGGCACAGCCGAGGACCAGCACTTCCGCCATGTCCTCCTCCACTGCCCGCCGCCCCGCCGCGATGAGCCGCTCCGCCTCGTCCGCCCCCTGCTCGATGATTGCGGGACGGACGGAAGCCATGTCCCTCGATAGGCCGTACTTGTCGACGAGGGCTTTCTTGTTTGGAACCGTTCGCTCCACGGGGGCAATCACGGAAAAGCTGTGCCCCAGCATGGTGGCCATTTTCATGGAGGCTTCCGCGATGCCCACCACCGGTTTGACGGTGATTTCCTTCATGAGGTCGATGTTCGGGTCGCCGTGGCAGGCGATAATAAACGCGTCGAAGCCGGCTTCGTTCTCCCGCAGAAGCCGGACCATTCCCGGGGCGGCCATGGCGTGATCCTCGTAGGTAGCGATGAAGGGCGAGGTTCCCGGCGTGGGAACCGTGACAACCTCCATATCCTCTCCGGCGAAGGCGGCGGCGTTCCGGTGGATCGCCCCGGTCATCTCCTCGCTGCTGTTGGGGTTGATGATGAGGATCCGGGGCTTCATGCGGTCCTCCCCGAACCCCAGCCGGGCAGCATCACTTTCCCCCAGCCCTCGGCGGAGTCGTCGATCACCCGGTTCTTCATGATGATCCTGCCCCGGACTATGGTGTGCAGGGGCTTCCCGACGAGGCGGAACCCGTTGTACATGGGGGACGTGTCCCTGGAGTGGGTCACGAAATCCTTGTTGTTCACCGTGTATTCGTTTTTCATGTCCGCGATGACGTAGTCGGCGTCCCCGCCTACCCGGATGGCACCCTTGCGGGGCCAGAGGCCGAAGACCCGGGCGGGATTCTCGCAGAGAAGCTCCACCATGCGCCTCATGGAAAGCTTGCCGTCCCGCACGGCGGTGAGCATGAGGGGCAGGGTCATCTCAATGCAGGCAGGGCCGGCGGCGGCGGTGAAAATGTCCTTCATTCCCTTCTCCTTCTCCGAGACGAGGAAGGGACCATGGTCGCTGCCGATGAAATCCACCGATCCGTCGTTGACATAATCCCAGAGCTTCTCCATGGACTCCCTGCTGCGGAGAGGCGGGTTCCCCTTCGCATAGGGGCCGTACTTGTCAATCATTTCTTCCGTGAGGAAAAGATAGTGGGGGCAGGTCTCCAGGTAGACGTCCATGCCGTCCAGCTTCGCCCGCTTCACCAGCTCCGCCGCCTCGGGGGTGGAGATGTGGGCGAAACTCACCCTGGTACCGGTTTCCTTCGCGAACATAAGGAGCTTGGCCACAGTCTCGATCTCCGTAATGGGAGGGCGGGACTTGTAGTGGTATTCGAAGCCCACCTTCCCCTCGGCGCGGAACTGCCGGATCAGACGCTGGATGATGTCGTTGTTCTCCGCGTGGATCGTCAGGATGAGCCCCGTCTTCGCAACAGCCCGGAAGCCGTCGAGCATCTCCCCGTCGTTTGCCATGGTGAGCCCGCGGAATTCCTCGTCCCGGCCTTCGGGTGCCTCGTGGAGGAACGTCTTGAAGGCCACGATCCCCTCTTTGGCCACCTTCTCCACTTCATCGGGGAACTCGGCGCCGGCGGCGCCGAAAAAGGCATAATCCACCAGTGCCTGGGGAGTGGCCACCCGGACCCTGTTCCTGAGTATTTCCGGAGAATAAGGAGGAGGAGACGAAATAGGGTGTTCCAGGAAGCAGGTCACGCCTCCCGCGGCAGCCGCCTTCGTTTCGGTGACGAAGGTTCCCCGCTCCCGGTGTCCCGGGTCCCGCACATGGACATGGGTATCCACTACCCCCGGCATCACCGGGTTGCCTTCGGCGTCGAGCACCGTTTCCGCTTCCGGAAGATACCTGTCTTCGCAGATCGCCACCGTCTTGCCGTCCTTTACCGCCACTCCGCCTTCAAAAAACTCTCCATTGACAAAAATCTGACCGTTTCGGATCACCAGATCGGCTTTCACATTACCTACCTCCCTTGAAATGCACCTTCCGAAGAAGAACGATAAAAAAGATCCCGCCCCCGGCCGGAGGCCTGAGGAAGAGTTCCGTCCCTTGAAAAAACAATTCCGCCCCTGACCATGGTCATCCCCACCACGCCGAACAGGCGCCGTCCCTCGTACAGCCTGGCAATACCCTTCCCCGCCGTTTTCATCCTTGAAGCCCTCACGAGAAACGGTTCGTGAAGGTTCACCGCAACGAGGTCGGCGTCTGACCCCACGGAGATGGTTCCCTTTTGCGGGTACAGGCCGAAGATCCTGGCGGCGTTTGTGGAGAGAAGATCCACCATGCGCCGGAGGGAGAGCTTTCTTTCCCGAACGGCGGTGACGAAAAGGGGAAGCCGTTCCTCGAATCCCGTGGATCCCGCCGGGGCTGCAAAAATATCCTCCGCTCCCGGCTCCTTTTCGGAGAGGAGAAAGGGACCGTGGTCGCTTCCGATATAATCCACCGTGCCGTTTCTCACGTACTTCCACAGCGCTTCGCTGTCAGCCTTTTTCCTGATGGGAGGATTGAACTTGGCGAAGGGCCCGAGTGGAGCGGCGGACTCCTCGTCGCAGAAGAGGTACTGGGGGCATGTTTCCGCATATACGGGCCTTCCGCCAGCCTTTTCCCTCCGTATGAGCTCCATGGCCTCCGGGGTGGAGACGTGGCAGATGCCGAGCCGGACACCCGTCGACCGGGCAAAGGCGAGGACCTTCGCCACCGCGGAAACTTCAGCAAGAGGGGGCCTCGCCCTTCCGTGGGCGGCCAGATCCCTGCCGCCTCCTGCCCTCACATCCCGGGTGAAACTCCTGATGAGGTCGTCGTTTTCAGCATGGACCGCGCACAGTTTCCCTGTCTTCGCCACCGCTTCGAAGATTTCGAGAAGATTCCCGTCCCCTTCGGCGCAGGTTCCCTCGAATTCCCCTTCCCTTCCCGCATGGGGCCTGAAGAGAAAGGTTTTGAAGGCCGCCACGCCCCGCCCGGCCAGCCCGGCGATATGCTCCGGGCGGTTTCCTGCGGCCCCGTAGAAGCCGAAATCCACCGATGAACGCTCCGAGGCGCAGCGGCTCCTGTTTTCCAGAATATCCACGGTGTACTGGGGAGGGCTCGAAATCGGCATCTCCAGTATGGTGGTAATCCCTCCGGCGGCGGCAGCGGCCGATTCGGTGGCAAAATCTCCCCTCTCCCGCCTGCCGGGGTCCCGGACGTGGACATGGGTGTCCACACCCCCGGGAAACAGGGCGGCACCCTGGAGATCAATCTCGCTTTTTGCGGGCGGAAGAAAGGGAGTTCCGCCCATGGCCGCTATTTTGCCGTCAGAAATGGCCACTCCTCCCTCGACCAGGCCGCCGGGGGTGAAAACCATGCAGTTTCTGAGAACCACGTCAGCCCTGTTCACGGCCTTTCCCCTCTCTTTTGCGCCAGGCTGACTTTTTTCTCCATGGCCGATGCCGTTTCCAGCACCGCATCCACTGCTTTTCTCAGGATTTCTCCCTGGGCACGGTGTTCCGGCATGGTAATGCCCACGCTGCCGTAAGAGTTTTCGGCGGCGAAGAACAGGGGAGCGGCGATACCCGTCACGCCCGGATCGACAGCTCCCGTGGAAACAACGTATCCTGCATCCTTCAGGGAGTGATATCGTTCAAGAATTTTATGGGGGTCTGTTTCCGTCTTTGAGGTAAAGGAGGGAAGATCGGCCCGGAACAGAAACTCTCGGACCTGCTCCTCGGGCATTCCAAGGAGAACGGCAAATCCCGTGGCCCCTGCGTGGAGAGGAAAATGCTGGCCTATTTCCGATGAGATTTTCAGCCGCTGGGAGGACTCTATCTTGTCCACGCATACTGCGGCAACATTGTCCGACATGGAAAGAATGGCCGTTTCCCCCGTTTTTGACGCAAGCTCCTCCAGAAGAGGACGGACGGACTGACAGGAGGACAGCCCCTGGTCGGCAATGCGCCCGAGGGTGAAGACTTTGATGCCGAGGGTGTATTTCTCCGTGCCGGGGAGTTTGCGCAGCCATCCCGCGCTTTCAAGGGTGACGACCAGTCTATGAACGGTGCTCCGGTGAAGCCCGACCCTCCTGGCGATTTCCGGAATGGAGAGGGATGGATGGGGTTCCGCAAAAGCTTCCAGAATGCGCAGAGAGCGAAGGATGGAATGGTTGAGATATCTTGAAGGATCCATGAGGCCCTCCTTATGTCTCATTATGCAAGACGTTGCTTTATTACATGAAACATTATATGCCTCTTTCTTCGGGGCGTCAACGATTTTCCATTCTATATTCGCTTTTTTTTCAGAAAATAGACTCCCTCCCCTGAAAAAACCCTGCCGTGCCTCTCTCCCCCGGCAGTTCCGCCGCAGGAAGAAGAGGGGAGCAGGAGAAAAAATAGCGGAAGGGGCGTGATATAGGCTACAATAAGACAGCCTCCGGCGGGAGGAAGAAACGCCAGCTTTTCGCGATCCACCGCCGGGAGCGGATTCGCATTCCTTTCGGGGAAAGAGTCACATTCCAGGAGTGGAGGGGAAATATGAGAAATCTTTTTGAAGAACTTCTCGGGATGCTTGAGAAGGGGGCAAGGAAGGAACAGAGGTTCGACGGTGAGGAGTGGGGAACGCCTCCGCCAAGAGAGAGGAAAAAGCTGAACCTGGGCTTTCTCAAGTACGCGGTTCTGCTGATCGTTGCCGCCCTGGTGGCCTACCAGGGATTCTACATCGTTCCCGCAGGGTCCCGGGGCGTGGTCTTCAGGCTGGGAAGGGTCTCCGGCGTGGCGGATCAGGGCATCAACTTCAAGCTGCCCGTCATCGACCTCGTCACCATAGTGAACACGGAGCAGATCCAGCGTTTCGAATACGGCTACAGGACGGTGAACCCCGGCCCGCCGGCGACTTTTGCCGACCGGCCCGACGAGTCCAAGATGCTCACAGGGGACAACAAAATCGTGGAGATCGACTGGGTGCTCCAGTTCCAGGCGGGAGACCCGGTCTCCTTCGTGGTGAACCTCCCCGAGGACAGGGCCTACAGGGAAAAGATGATCCGGGACATCGCCGAATCGACCCTCCGGGAGGTCATCGCCTCCAGGGAACTTGACGACGTGCTCACCACCGAAAAGGAGGCCTCCCAGACGGAAGCGAAGAAGCTCATCCAGGAAAAACTGGATCTTCTCAAAACCGGGGTGTTCATCGTGGCGGTCCAGTTCCAGGACGTAACCCCCCCGAAAGCGGTCCAGGCGGCCTTCAGCGAGATCAACACCGCGAGGGCCGAGCGGGAGCGCATGATTCTCGAGGCGGACAAGTACTCCAACGAAATACTGTCCAGGGCGGAGGGAGAGGCCGACAAGCTCCTCAACGAGGCCGAGGCCTACAAGTTCCGCCGCATCTCCCTGGCGGAGGGCGAGGCGGCCAGGATCAGCTCCCTTCAGGACGCCTACCGGGAAAACCCGGATCTGGTGCTGAACAATCTCTGGCTGGAGAACATGGAAAAAATCTGGCCGCAAATGAAGGTATTCATTATCGACGCAGGGGAGAATGCCCTCCAGGTGCTGCCCCTGGACCAGTTCTTCAAATCCGCGGGAGCGGCGTCTCCCGACGGGAAACAGTAGGAGGGAACCGGGATGAAAAGAAAACTGTTTTTCCTGGCGCTGTTTGCGGTCTTCCTGGTGCTCTCCGGATGCTTCTACATCCTCCGGGCCGATGAACAGACCGTTGTCCTGAGGCTGGGAAAGGTGAACGCCACCAGGACCGATCCCGGGATGTACTTCAAGCTTCCCTTTGTCGACCAGCTCACGAGATACTCGAAGAAGCTGATAGAATACGATGCCGATCCCGTGGCGGTGGTCACCAGCGACAAGAAAAACCTGGTGTTCGATACTTTCGCCCTCTTCCGGATCTCCGACCCCGAGACCTTCTTCCGGAGGGTGCGTACGGTAGGTTCAGTCCAGCAGCGGCTGGACGACTCCATCTACTCGGCGGTCCGCATCGTGTCCGGGCGGCTCACCCTTGACGAACTGGTGAAGGACAGGCGGCAGTATGCCATCGAGCAGGCCACCTTCATCGCCCGGGAACAGGCGAAAGAATACGGGGTTGAAATCCTGTCGGTGGCCTTCAAGCGGGTTTTCCTGCCCCAGGACAACGAACAGGCGGTCTACCGCTCCATGCAGGCGGAACGGAACAGGGTGGCGGGGCAGCTTCGGGCGGAAGGCCAGGCGGAGGCCATTACCCGCAGGTCCATCGCCGACAGGAAGGAAGTGGAAATGATCGCCGAGGCGAGACGAAAGGCCGAGGAGATCAAGGGACAGGGCGACCGCACCGCCCAGGACACCCTGTCGAAGGCCATCGCCGAGGCGAAGGATCTCTACCTTTTCATCAAGACCATGGACTTCTACCAGACCGCCCTTCCGGGCACCCCGATCCTGCTCCGCCCGGGCGAGGGCATCCTGAAATATCTCAAGGGCGTGGGAACTCCGCCGGCGAGGAACGAATAGAAAAGCGGCATCAGCCTGATGCCGCCGAAAAAGGAGGAAGAAGAATGAACGAGTTTACCCCCTGGCACAACGAGGCTCTTGGAAAAAAGGTCGTGGAATCCCTGAAGAAAAACGGCTTTGAAGCGGAGTACTGCCCCTCCGCCGCCGAGGCCGCAGAAAAGATCCTGGCGCTTATTCCCGAATCGGCGTCGGTGGGCTTCGGCGGTTCCTGGACGGTAAAGGCCCTTGGAATCCAGGAGAAACTGGCCGGCAAGGGAAACACGATCCTCGACCACGGCGCTCCCGGCCTCTCCAACGAGGAGCGGCAGGACGTCAGGAAAAAGCAGCTCACCTGCGACGTGTTCCTCTCCGGAACGAACGCAGTGACTCTCGACGGAAAGCTCGTCAACACCGACGGGAACGGGAACAGGGTGGCGGCCATGATCTTCGGCCCCGGCAAGGTCATCGTCGTTCTCGGGACGAACAAGATCGTGAAAGACCTTGACGCCGCCGAGGAGCGCATCCAGATGGTCGCCGCCCCCGTCAACAACAAGAGAATCGGCCTGCCCAACCCCTGCACCCAGACCGGGCTCTGCATGAACTGCCAGACCGAGACGAGGATCTGCAACGTCACCACCATCATCAGCAAGCGCCCGAGATCCACGCCCTTCCACGTATTCGTCGTCGGGGAAGAACTGGGCTTCTAGCCGGACGCCTTCAGCGGGAAACAAAAACCCGGACCGGGTGAACCTCCGGTCCGGGTTTTTTCGTGTCCCTTCGGGATACTATTCCGCTTCCCCTTCCATCTCTTCGAGGATAGCGGCGGCGTCTTCGACAAGGGCAGGACACCGCGTACGGAAGAGGTTCAGTTCCTTCGCCTTTGCCAGCCCCTCCGGGGTGCTCGTGTCAAGCCCGAGGAGATCGCGGCAGAGAAGAAATCCGTTCCGCTCCCGAAACCGCCTGGTGAACTCCTCCACCTTCCCGTACACCGCCGCTCTCCCTGCCGCCGTGACGCACTCTTCGGACCCGTAGCGAAGCCCCAGGACCATAACGGCACCCGCCACGGCGCCGCAGGTGTCTCCCGTGCGCATTCCGCTTGCGAAACCGGAGCCGATCCGGACCGCCGTTTCCCTCGATATTCCCAGTCCTTTCCCGCAGGCCGCGAGAACGGCCTGCGCTCAGGCAAAGCCGTCAAGCATGAGTTGTGGAGCTTCCTGTACAGAACTCACAAAAACACCTCCCCGGAAAAATGGCCGAAATACGAAAAGAAAGGGGACGGAATCTCCGCCCCCTCTTTCTTCTTCACAGGAACGCTACTCGTTCACGAGCCCTTTCTGGAGAACGCCCAGGGCCTTTCCGAGCTCTACTGCATACCCGCACTTCACGCAGCTCCGCTCCACGGCGGCAATGGCCGAGACGAGGGTGTGCTTGTCGATGTTGCCCATGTGGCCCATGCGGAAGCCCTTGCCGGCGAATCCGCCCAGGCACCCCGCAGTCTGGGCGCCCTCGCCGGCGAGGACGGTGCGGAACTTGGCGTCGTCGATGCCGGAACCTTCAGGGTAGAGGTAGACGGAGAGCGTGGGCGCGCGGAAAGCCTTCTCCGCGGCGACCCTGAAACCGATGGCCTCAAGGGCGGCGTCGAACATGGCGGCCTGTCGGCGGTGGCGGGCATAGCGCTCCTCGAGGCCCTCCTCCTTCATGATGCGCACGGATTCCTTCAGCGCCCAGACAAGGTTGATGGCGGGTGTTCCCCAGTACTTCGAGGGATCGTGCATGACGGGGAGCCACTTGTCGAAATCGATGTAGGACTCGGGAATGGCACCGAGGCTCTTTCTCTTTTCCATGGCCTTCGCGCTGGCCCATACCATGGTCAGGCCAGGCGCCACGCCGAAGGCCTTCTGGGTGCAGGAAAGCACCACGTCGATGCCCATGGTGTCCATGTACTGGTCGGCGCCGCCGGAAGCGGCCACTCCGTCCACGATGTAGATGATCTCAGGGTGTTTCTTCATCACTTCGCCGATAGCCGCGATGGGGGCCTCGACACCGGTGGAAGTCTCCACGTGGGTCACCGTCACCACCTGGTACTGTTTCTCCGCCAGCTTCTTCTCCACCATCTCCGGAGTCACCGATGCGCCCCATTCGGCGGAGATGACATCGGTGTTGAGCCCCTTCCGGGTGCACATGTCGATGAACCTGTCGCCGAAGTAGCCGTTGGAGCAGATGAGGACGTTATCCCCCCGCTTCGTGGTGTTGGCGATGGCCATTTCCATGCCCATGGTGCCGGAGCCGGCCACGACGAACACTTCGCCGTCGCACCGCCACATGGCCTTCAGGTCGGCGATGACCTCGGAAAAATCCTTCACGAAAGCGGCATCGCCGAAGGCCACGGTTTCCCTGGCCATCTGGTCCTGGATGGAACGCACCACGGGTGTGGGTCCGGGTATCATGACGAGCTTGTTGGTCTTGATCATACTGTCTTCCTCCTTCTGGTTTCCCTTTTTCTTTTATCCGGCGGACCGCCCGCCGGAACACGGACATGCTTCAAAGCACGAAATTTCCCTGCCGATGGCCTCCGCCGATCGTACAACGAGAGAACCATATTTCTCCAGGAGATCGGCCGGAAACCGGTACACCGGCGCGGAGACGCTCACGGCGCCCCTAGGCCTTCCCGAGCCGTCATGGATGGCCGCTCCCACGCAGCGGAGCCCCTGTTCGTTCTGCTCGTCGTCCACGGCATATCCCCTGGAACGAATGTCGGGGAATTCAGCGGCAACTTCGTCGGGAACAGGCTCAGGAAGTTCTTTCAGATCGTCCGGGGACATCCCGGCGAGAAGGGCCTTTCCGGCGGAGAGGCGGAAAAGGGAGGCCCGGCCGCCGATGCGGGAGTGCATGCGCACCTGGTAGGGGCTTTCGATCTTGTCCAGGTAGTAAAACTCTCCCCTTTCGTAGACGAAGAGGTGGACCGTTTCCTTCGTTTCGTTCCTGAGGGAGAGAAGGTGAGACCGGGCGGCCTCGGCAAAACCCACCTGGCTTCGGTAGGCATCCGCCAGCAACAGCGTCACGGGACCGAGTTCGTACTCGCCGCCCCGGTTCAGGACGGCCCGCTCGGCCTCGAGGCTGTCGAGAATGCGGTACACCGTGGCCTTTGGAAGAGAGACGGAGGATGCAATCTCCGTGATGCCCAGAGGCCGTTTCTCCTTCGCCAGGTGGACCAGTATTGAAAAAGCCCGTGAGATGACCCTGATGTTTCCGTTTTCCATTGTCGTTTCGCTCCATGGATTTTTTATCCGCAATGCAAAATGCATTTTAGCCATTCGTCCGCCGAATGTCAAGGACAGCCGCAGCGGCCGAAAAAAGCCTCTGCCGCAGTAGGGAAAAGGAGGAATGAAGGTGAATGGATTACAAGCCCGGGATTTGCGTGAGGGAGAAACCGTCAGACCCTGACGAAATCCACCATGTAATTGTGCCCGTAGATCCTGGCGCACCTGGGGCAGGTGGTAAAGAAGAAAAAATGTTCCTTCGGTGTCTTGTCTATGCTTCGCAGCCAGGCATCTGCCTCCGCCATGAATTTCGGGACGTCGTTGTACGGTCCGTCGAAAACCCTGCAGATGAAGGTTCCGGAGAATGTGACCATATCCTTCTCCAGGTCGGGGTGCACGCCGGTCACTGCAAGATAATAGCGCGACTTCCACGGCGAAGGGTCATGGACCAGCAGAAGGAAATCCTCCATGTCCGGCGCTATGGAGTATTCCTGCGCCCTCTGCCACAGGCGGGTCATCGTCCTGTTGACGAGCCGCGGGAAAGGCATGTGGAACAGCACAGGCATCGTCGCCGCCAGAAAAGGCTTCTCATTCCACTCGTTTGTCTTCCCATCCCAGGGTTCCGGGTCAAACCGGGGGCAGCACGGTGTTTCTTGCATTTTCGGAAACCTCCTTGCGTTATTCAGTTTTTTGCAGCACCTCGAATACAAGCCCGATACCCTCATCCTGCCGGAAGGAACTCAGGCGGGGAGAGATCCGGTTGTTTTCAAATCGCCGGAAAGGTCGTTCGATGAGGGGCATGGGACCCACCGGCGACCGGGGCGCAAACATATAGTAAACTGTTTCCCCTTTTTTGCAAGAGTGAAAATCTCCTTTCCATTTCTCTTATCCGCCCGGTGACCGTTGTATTTCGGGCCGGGCGGGCCTGAGCCATGATTCGTCCAATCGGTGCACACTGAGGAAACAGGGAGGAAAGGTACTATTGTTCTATCTGTCAGAACGTTATTTTGTCCTGTCGAACATTGACGAATTCCCTCTTGGTCGGTAATATGGAATCCGAGCCGGGAAACCGCTCTCTTTTTTCTCACCGGAGAAAGGCGTGATGCCCATGCGTATACCCTATGATGAAATGAAGGAGACTTTCGAAAAAATCCTCCTCAAGTACGGCTTCCCCGAAAAGACGGCTGCCCGGGCAGCCGTGATGTTCACCGACAACAGCTGCGACGGCGTCGCCTCCCACGGACTGAACCGTTTTCCCCGGGTTCTTTCCTATATTGCGAAGGGACACATCGACCCCCATGCCGAGCCTGCCCCTGAAGCCTCCTTCGGCGCCCTGGAGCGCTGGAACGGCAACCGGGGAATGGGGTGCACCAACGCAGCGGCGGCCATGGACAGGGCCATGGAGCTCGCCGGGCAGTACGGCCTCGGGTGCGTTGCCCTTGGAAACACGAACCACTGGATGAGAGGCGGATCCTACGGGTACCAGGCGGCGAAGGCGGGCTTCATGGCCTTCTGCTGGACCAATACCACGCCGAACATGCCCCCCTGGGGGGCGAAGGAATGCCGGGTGGGAAACAATCCCCTGGTCATGGCCTTTCCCTGGAAGGACACTCCCGTGGTCATCGACGGCGCCCTGGCCCAGTACTCCTACGGCGCCCTCGACGGGTACAGGATGGCGGGAAAGCAGCTCCCCTTTCCCGGCGGGTACGACCGGGAGGGAAAGCTGACCACCGACCCGGCGGCCGTGCTGGAAACCTGGCGGGTTCTGCCCATCGGCTTCTGGAAGGGCTCGGGCTATTCCCTCGTGCTGGACCTCATCGGGTCGGTGCTGTCGAAGGGGAACTCGGTCCACCAGATCGGGAAACTCGGCGACGAGATCGCCGTGACCCAGGTCTTTCTCGCCTTTGACGTGGAAAATACCTCCGGAAAGGAATATGCCGAAACAGCGGCGGCGGCCATCCTGGAGGATTTCAGGAGTTCCGAGCCGGCGGAGCCGGGAGGAAGCTATTACTATCCGGGCGAAAAAGCGGCCCTCACCCGGAGGGAAAACCTCGGGAAGGGAATTCCCGTAGTGGAGGAAATCTGGAACGATCTGCTGAAGGAACTGAACTGACACCGGAAGCTCTTTGCGGCAATCCCGCAAAAATTCACATACGAAAGGGGTACCAAACATGAAGAAACCTGTTGTACTGCTCCTCGCTGCTGTACTTGCGCTCGTTTTCGTCCTGCCCGTGCAGGCGGCTCCCCTGAAGCTGGTGGCGGCCCATAACCAGACCTCCCAGGAGAATCCCTACCAGTACGGAATGCTGAAGTTCAAGGAAGTGGTCGAGAAACTCTCGAACGGCGAAATCTCCGTGGACGTCCACGCCGGCACCATCGGCACCAACGAAGACGAGCTCGTGGAGAAGCTGAAGCTGGGCGCCGCCGACGTGGTGGTGGCCTCCCCCGGCTTCATGACGAAGATCGGCATTCCCGAGGTGGACCTGTTCTCCCTGCTGTACCTTTTCAACAGCTTCGACCACTGGGAGAAGGCCGTGGACGGCGAAGCCGGACAGACCCTCGCCAAAATCATCAACGAGAAGTCCAAGAACACCTTCCGTATCGCCGCCTACTGGTCAGCCGGCGTCCGGAACTACTACGGCAAGAAGCCAATCAACACCATGGACGACCTGAAGGGCATGAAGATCCGCACCCAGATGTCCGGCGTCGTGGCCGATTTCTGGAAGCAGACCGGCGCCATCCCCACCCAGGTTGCCTGGGGAGAGCTGTACCAGGCCCTGCAGCAGGGCATTGTGGACTGCGCGGAGAACGACTACACCAACTTCAGCCTTCTTGACCACCACAAGACGGCCAACGGCAAGTTCATCACCGAGACGGAGCACGACTTCACCACCCGTTTCGTCCTCATGAACGGCAGGAAGTTCGACGGCCTCACCGACCAGCAGAAGGAATGGATCACCGAGGCCCTGAAGCAGGCCACCGCCGAGGAACGGCAGATCACCTACGGCATGCTCTCCAAGTCCAAGGAGAAGGTCATCGCCGACGGCGGCACCGTGAACTCCATCGACAAGGCTCCCTTCATCGCCATCGCCGTTCCCATCCAGGACAAGCTCGCCGAAAAACTGGGCATCCAGGATCTCGTGGAGAAGGTCCGCGCCGCCGGGAAATAGAGCGGCACCCTGAAGCGAAAAATCCGATCTGTTCCCCGCGCTCCCGCCAGGGAGTGCGGGGAGTTCCTTTTTTTCGGAAGAGCCTGGTCCGCGGCAGGATTTCAAAAGAGGAGGAGAACCGTGAAAAAAAAGATCGAACTGCTGGTCCGCTTCCAGGAAACCCTGGGAATGGTCCTGCTCAGCATTTTCTTTCTGGCCATCCTGGTCCAGATCATCGCCCGCTATTCAGCCATACCGCTGCTCTGGACTGAAGAGCTGGCAAACTATTCCTTCATCTGGGCCGTCTTCATGGGGGCTTCCGTCATGGTCCACTACAAGGCCCACTTTGCCTTCACCTTTTTCAGTGACAAATTCCGGGGGAAGAAGGGCGCCGTCTACGACGTCTTCATATCCGCCGTTCTGCTCTGCTTCACCGTCCCCATGACCCTCTACGGAATTCGGGTGGTCATCGAGTTCTGGGACTACAACTGGATCACCCTCACGTGGGTCAAGATGGGGTATACATGGCTCTGCCTCCCCATCGCCGGAGGGGCCATGACGCTCTATCTGGCGGGCCACATCGCCGAGGATCTCAGGACGTTAAAGTCAGGGGAGGCCGTATCATGACAGCGTTTTTGATAATAGGTTCCTTCGTGTTGCTCATCACCCTCGGTGTTCCCATCGCCTTCGTCATCGGCATAATCTCCCTGGCAGGCATCTCCACCATCCCCTTTATCCCGAACCTCACAGTGTTCATGAAGATGTTCAACGGCCTCAACTCCTTCGTCCTCCTGGCCATCCCACTCTTTATCCTGGCGGCGAACATCATGAACCACGGAAAGATCACCGAGATGCTCGTGAAATTCTGCATCGCCCTCACGGGAAGCGTGAGGGGAGGGCTGGCCCACGCCAATATCCTGGTTTCCATGATCTTCGCAGGTGTTTCCGGGTCGTCCCAGGCGGACACCGCCGGGGTCGGCAAGATGCTCATCCCTGCCATGATCAAGACCGGGTATGACAAGGAAAATTCCGTAGGCGTCACGGCGGCGTCATCCACCATCGGCGTCATCATCCCGCCGAGCATTCCCATGGTAGTCTATTCCGGCCTCACCAACGCTTCCGTGGCCGCTCTCTTCATCGGGGGAATGGTTCCGGGAATCCTGGTCGGGCTTGTAATGATGCTCATCGTTCACATCCTCGGCGAGAGGAAAAATTTCCCCAGGTACGAGAAGGCGGCCCCCGGAGAAGTGGGCAGGCTCTTCAGGGAATCCTTTCCGGCCCTCCTGACGCCCCTCATCATTGTCGGAGGCATCACCACCGGCTGGTATACCCCCACGGAGGCGGCGGCCTTCGCATCAGTGTACGCAATGCTCATCAGCCTTTTCTACTACAAGACCCTCAGGATCAGGGAAATGCCTGGAATCATCAAGGAGACCCTGAAGCTCAGCTCCCTGTCCCTCTTCGCGCTGGCCACGGCCAGCGCCCTGGGGGAACTGCTTGGCTATTACAAGGCGTCTGAGCATGTCGCGGGCTTTTTCGCCGCCCACGTGGGGAGTCCCGAGATGTTCATGCTCATCGTCATCGCCTTCTTCCTCTTCGTGGGGACCTTCATGGACGCCATCCCCGCCATGATCCTCTTCATGCCGGTCATCCTGCCCTACGCCCTGAAGCTGGGCATTTCGTCGGTGCATCTCGGCGTGGTGGTGGTCATGACCCTCGCGCTTGGCCTCGTGACGCCTCCCTACGGATTATGTCTTCTTATCGCCAGTTCCATTGCGGACCTTTCCATCGAGAAATCGTTCATCGGCGTGCTGCCCTACATTTCCGCCCTCATGATCATCATCCTTGTGGTGGCCATGTTCCCGAACGTGGCCTTCTTCCTTCCGAAGATGCTGGGACTCATGTAGCGGGATCACCATAAGAGACAGGGGAGGACGCCTTCGGACGTCCTCCCCTCTTTTTTTGTACCTGTTTTCCGGAAAAGAGCCGCCCGTCAGTCGTACTGCCGTGCCGTCTCCTCGCCCCTCAGGACCCTGAAGGTTCCATCGGCAAGAGCCTTCATTTCGTCCTCTCCGGGGTAAATCTTCACCGGGGCGACAAAAGAGACCCTGCCTGCGATGAGGCCGGTGAACTCCTCGCTGTAGGCAAGACCGCCCGTGAGAATGACCGCGTCCACCTTTCCCTCCAGGACTGCCGCACAGGCTCCGATCTCCTTGGACACCTGGTAGGCCAGGGCCTCGAAGAGCAGCTTCGCCTTTTCGTCCCCCTCGGCCATTCGCCGCCGGACCTCCCGGAAGTCGCTGGTCCCGAGGTGGGCGACAATTCCGCCCCGGCCGGTGATCATCTTCAGCAGGGTCGGCTGGTCGTACCGGCCGCTGAAGGCGAGCCGCACAAGCCCGCCTGCGGGAAGGCTGCCCGCCCGTTCGGGGGAGAAGGGACCATCGCCGTCCAGGGCGTTGTTCACGTCGGTGACCCGCCCGTGGTCGTGGGCCCCCACGGAGATGCCGCCTCCCATGTGGGCAATGATGAAATTGCACTGTTCATAAGGCTTTCCAAGATCCGACGCCGCCCTTCGGGCCACGGACTTCTGGTTCAGGGCGTGGAAGATGGACCGCCGCTCGATCTCCGGCAGGCCCGAGTACCGGGCGAGGGGCCCCAGCTCGTCCACCACCACGGGATCCACGATGAAGGCCTTCCTGCATCCTCCTTCGTGGGCAAGGCGCACCGCCAGGGGAGCACCGAGGTTGCTGGCATGGGCCCCCCACTTGCAGGACCGCACATCGGCGAGCATTTTGTCGTTCACTTCGTAGGTTCCGCTTTCAATGGGCCTCAGCAGCCCGCCTCTCCCCACGACGGCGTCGAGCTCAGTAAGGGCGGTTTCGTGAGCCCCGAGACACTTCCGTATCTCCCCGAGCCGGAATCCCTCCTGGTCGGGAATGGAGGCGAACTTCCCGATGACGTCCGTGTCGTACCGCTGGGTTTCGCTCCACAGCTCTTTGCCGTCCTCGAAGAGGGCGACCTTGGTGCTTGTGGAGCCGGGGTTCAGCGCAAGAACCTTCATGGCCGGCCGTCTTACTTCTGGAAATCGGACAGGGCGACGGCGGCGGCGATGGAGAGAAGCTTCGCCCTGGCGGAGTCGGCCCTGCTGGTGAGCACGATGGGCGCCGACGCGCCGAGGATCAGGCCTGCGGTCTCGTTCTTCGAGAAGTAGACGATGGCCTTGGCGAGCATGTTCCCCGCGTCGATGTTGGGGACGATGAAGACGTCGGCCTTGCCGGCCACGGGAGAGACGATGCCCTTGGTCTTCGCGGACTCTTCGCTCACCGCATTGTCCAGGGCGAAGGGACCGTCCACGACGCAGTTCTTTATCTGGCCCCGGCGGTTCATCTGGGTGAGGGCGGCGGCGTCCAGGGTGGCGGGCATGTCGGGGTTCACCACTTCCACAGCGGCGAGTACGGCCACCTTGGGCTCGGCCACGCCGAAGGCCCTGGCCAGGTTCACCGTGTTCTGGGTGATGTCGGCCTTGGCGGCGAGGTCGGGGTACATATTGAAGGCGGCGTCGGACACGAAGAAGATCCGGTCGTACCCTTCAACGCTGTGGAAGTAGCAGTGGGAGATGGTGTTCTTGCCCTTCCGGAGCCCCACTTCCTTGTTGAGCATTGCCCTGAGGAAGTTGTTGGTGTGAATCTGCCCCTTCATGTAGATGTCGGCCTTCTTCGAGGACACCTGGGAGACGGCGGTGATGCCCATGGCGGGCTCGTCCCGCTCGTCAATGACCTCGTAGTTGGCGAGGTTCACGCCGGCCTGGTCGGCGGCGGCCTTGATCTTGTCCGCGTTGCCTACAAGAATGGCCTGGGCGAATCCGGCCTGCCTGGCCTCCTCGATGGCGGAGAGCAGCCCGGCCTCTTCGGCCATGGCTACGGAAATCTTCTTCGGGCCCTTTTCGGCGCCAATCTTCTTTGCATATTCAAGCAGCTGTGACAGTGAGCGGATCTGTTCCATTGAAAAATTCCTCCTCTGAAATTGGTCTGAATGGTTCAGCTCCGGGCAACTACGGCGCCCAGGGCGATTGAAAGCAGCTTGGTCTCCATGCTGTCGAAACGGCTGGTGAGGACGATGGGCTTCCGGGCCCCCAGGATGACCCCTGCGCCCTTGCCTCCTGTCATGTAGAGCAGCACCTTGCCCACGAAGTTCCCCGACTCGATGTCCGGGACCAGAAGCATGTCGGCGTTTCCGGCCACGGGGGAACTGATGCCCTTGATCTTCGCCGATTCCTCGCTCACAGCGTTGTCAAGCGCCAGGGGGCCGTCCACGATGCATCCCCGGATCTGCCCCCGCTCGTTCATCTTCGCCAGGGCTGCGGCGTCCAGGGTGGCCTGCATGTCGGGGTTGACGGCCTCCACTGCGGCAAGGGCGGCGATCCTCGGCTGGGGAACACCTATTTTGTGATAGCACGCAACCGCGTTTTCTATGATCTTCGCCTTGGCGTTCAGATCGGGGTAGGTGTTCATCCCCCCGTCGGAGATGCCGATGACCCGCCGGTTCATGGCAGGAATCTCGAAGAGGAAAAGATGGGAGAGAAGGGATCCTGTCCGGAGGCCCCATTCCTTGTCGAGGACCGCCTTGAGAAGGGTGGATGTCTTCACGAGCCCCTTCATGAGAAGGTCCGCCTCGCCGGAGGAGACCATCCGGACGCTCAGCTCCACCGCCTTTTCTTCGTTCTTCTCATCCACGATGTCGACCCCGGAGAGATCACACCCGTCATTCTCGGCGAGGGCACGGATTCTGGAGCCGTCGCCGACGAGCACCGTCTTCACCACTCCCTCCCGGCCTGCCCGGGCGACGGCGGCCAGGGCGTCGTCACCGTAGGGGCAGGCGAGGGCGAGGGTCATGGGCCGCCCCTTCCTGCTTTCTTCAAGGAGAAAATCCAGTTTCTGCATGGTCATGCCTTTTCGCCTCCCGAAATAAACCGGCCATAGATTTTGCATTCCTCTTCACCGCGGAGAACCCGGAGGGCCCCTTCCGCGAGGGCGGGCATTTCATCCTCACCGGGGTAGACCAGCACCGGGGCTATCCACTGGACCCTTTTCTGCACGGCGGCAACGAAGTCGCTGTCGAAGGCCACTCCCCCGGTGAAGAGGATGGCGTCAACCCTGCCGGAAAGGACCGCGGCCTGGGCCCCGATCTCCTTCGCAATGCCGTAGGCCATGGCGTCCAGGGCTTCCCTTGCACGCTCGTCGCCTCCGGCGGCCATGGCTTTCACTTCCCTGACATCCGACGTTCCTGTATAGGCCATGAGTCCCCCCCTGCCGACCATTTTCCGGAGCATGTCCTTTTCCGTCATGCTTTCGCCGAAGCACATCCGGACAAGATCCCCCGCGGGAAGGCCTCCCGCTCTTTCGGGAGAGAAGGGGCCGAACTCGTTGGCGTTGTTCAGGTCGGTCATCCGCCCCTTTTCGTGGGCGCAGACGGTGATGCCCCCGCCGATGTGGGCCACGACGAAGTTCAGTTCGTCCCATGGCTTCCCGAGGTCCTTCGCGGCCCGGCGCACCGTGGCCTTGATGTTGAGGGCGTGGCCCAGGGAGACCTTCGGCAGTTCCGGCAGGCCGGTGACCTTTGCCACGGGGTTCATTTCGTCCACCGCCACGGGGTCCACAATGAAGGCGGGAATGTTCCGGGGACGGCAGATGGCGTCGGCAAGGATACCCCCGAGGTTGGAGGCGTGCTCCCAGGGCTTGCCCATGCGGAGGCGCTTCAGCAGCGCGTCGTCCACGGCGTAGGTTCCGCCGGGGATGGGCTCCACGAGGCCGCCCCGGCCCGCCACCGCAGACAGTTCGTCAAAGGATGCTTCGTGGGAGGCCAGGGCCTCCTCTATGGTCCCGAGGCGGAAGGAAAACTGGTCGGCCACGGAGGGGAAGGCGGCGAGGGCGTCGGGGTCGTGGCGGACTGTTTCCCTCCATACTTCCGTGCCGTCGGAATACCATGCGATTTTTGTGCTGGTGGAACCGGGATTGATAGCAAGGATCTGAAAGGCCATGGCTCGTTCCTCCCCTTTGTGCAGCGAATCCTGTCTAAAGTTTTCTGATTCCGCATGTCGAAACTGAACTTATTATACAGTATATCCTTTTTTCGGGACACTTACGGAAGGAAAAGACGGTAACTTCCCCCGTCGAAGGCATACCCCTCCTCTATGACGGCAATACAGAGGTCCACCGCCTCCGGGTCGAACCAGGCTCCCCGGCGGGACCGAATTTCGTCAAGGGCGGCACCGATTCCCAGTCCGGGCCGGTAGGGCCTGTGGGAGGTCATGGCTTCCACCACGTCGGCCACGGAAAGGAAGCGGGCTTCCCGTCCGATGGCGTCCCCCCGGAGTCCCCTGGGGTACCCCGACCCGTCCAGGCGCTCGTGGTGCTGGACCACGATGTCCGCAAGAGGCCAGGGCAGATCCACGGAGGAGAGGATGTCCCACCCGTAGAGGGCATGATTCCGGATAATGGCAAACTCGATGTCGGTGAGCTTCCCCGGCTTGGACAGGATGGCCGAGGGAATGGTGATCTTCCCCAGATCATGGACAAGCCCCGCGTAGTATACCCTCTCCTGGAAAGCCTCGTCATATCCTCCCTTTTGTGCCATTTCCCTCGCCAGGCCGGCCACGTTGATCTGGTGCCCCACCGTATAGGGATCCTTCATGGCAAGGGCGTGGCCGAGAATCTCCACGATGCCCCTGGAGGCTCCGTCGAGCACCCTGCCGGTTTCTTCCATCAGATTCATCCGCTCTTCCCGGAGGAAAGCGCTTCCGGCAAGGTCGCAGTACATGGCCAGGAGAGCCTCGTCGCCGTGGGACAGGGCCAAGCCTGCGGACCGTAAGACCAGGAATCCTTTCACAGCTCCTCCTGAATAGACGGGCTGGATGTGCAGGGGCGCCCCCCAGACCTGCAGAATTTCTGCGGCAAAGGACGGAAGGGCAGCATCTCCCGGACCGGAACCTTCCAGGATCAGTCTTCCCTTTTCCCAGAGATGCCGGACCAGCTCATTGAGGGAATCCCGGGAAATCCCGGAGGAAAATTCCGGCGGCGACAGGGTTTCCACCATTCCTCCGGCAAGGGAGAATTCCCGGACGGGAAGCCCGTCTTCGTCCATCTCCACCAGGCATCCCTCCGGGATGCCGAGAAAGGCGGCGAGGTCCGCCAGGGAGCAAGGAACCCCTCCCCGGACCCCCTCCTCGAGAAGCCGGGCGGAGACGGAGGATATGAGAGCTTCTCTTTTCAGGTTTCGCAGCATCTCGTCCTCGGCCTTTTTCCGCTCCGAAATGTCCCTGTAGATGGCGAAGCCGGTAAAGGTCTCATCCCTCATGGGGAAAACCACTCCTATGATTTCCGCTGGAAACAGGGTGCCGTCCTTTTTTCTCCGGTAGGTTTCACCGGCAACGACCTCCCCGGAAAGCACCCTGGCGGAGATTTTTTCCGCCTCGGCTTTTATCTCGGGGGAATCCGCCACCACGGAGTCCAGGTTTTTTCCGGCCACCTCGTCGGGGGTGTACCCGAAGAGCCTGGTGAATCCATCGTTCACCGTCACGATGTCGTTGGCCCCGTCGAAGACCGCGTAGGCCTCCGGTGCATTGCGGAAGAGGCCTTCCCACTGGGCCATCTTCAGTTCCAGGTCCTTTTCCGCCGCCTTCTTCATCCGTTCGTTGACGAACAGGGCAAGGAGATAGACAAAGGCGGCCGAGAAAACCAGGGCGTTGGCGAGAAGGAGCTTCCAGTGCCTGTAGAGAAACGTCTCGGGCTCCGACAGAATAACCGCCCCTGCGGGGATGTCGAACCGGGAGAGGCCGAACCGGACCATCTCCCCGTGGTTGAACACAGGAGTCAGGTGCCGGTCCGTAACGGGGGGAATCTCCGAAGGAGGGGTTCCCTGCAGGATGCGGACCGCCATTTCCGCGGCCTGGGCCCCGTGCTCTTCAGCGATAAGAACGCTTCCGCCAAGGGCCCCACCCTCCACCATCATGGACCAGAGACCGAAGACCGGGAAGGGACCGGCGCTGTTGACAAGGCCGACACTCCTGGCCGGAGAATAGTACTCCCCTGCGTCATCCTGGAAATACACCAGCAGCAGCACCGCCGTGTCGGGAGGGAGCATGGAGAGTTCATACCGGAGATCCTCTCCGGAGAGACCGAGGAGATCGATCACCTTCAGCCGGTGGAGAAAGGGAGCCAGGGCTTTCCTGGCAAGGCTGACGGCCCCCATGCCGGAGATGGAAAGGTCGCTGACCAGGGCAAGGTTCCGGGTGCCGGGAAAGAGCCGGAAGATCAGCTCCACCGTTCCCGGGATGTCCATCACCTCGAGGACTCCCGTAACATGACTGTCTCCCCCGGCATCGATGAAACCGGGATTGTTCAGTCCGCAGAAGACCAGGGGAACGCCTGGAAAGAGTTCCCTGCCGTGGCGGAGCATAAAGACAAGGGCGTCGTCGTCGGAGCAGAGGAGGATGTCGGGGCGCTTTCCGGAGTATTTGGCACGAAAATACTCCGCGAAGGCCGCCGCCGAACGGACCGACATGATGCGCTTCGTGTCCATGTACTCCACGTCAAGATTGACCCTCAGGCCGCGGGATTCGAAAGTGCTTCGGATGCCCCTGGTAACACCGTCGGTCCACGGAAAACTGCTGTGATAGGAATTCAGAAGAAGGGCGGAATATGTCGTCCCGCTTCCGGAGGCGTACCGGGGAAGCAGAAGGAGAAAGAGCGCCAGAACCGCACTTCCCAGGTGGATACACACCGTCCTCTTCATCGCCTCTCCCCTTTCTCCGCCCGCGAAAAAAGCCCGTGCATATTTTCTATAATACCCTTATACTGCAAAGGTTCCAAGACCGATTTTTCGAGGTGATCGTTCATGTCTCTCTGCTATATCAACGGGACCTTCCTGCCGCTGGAGAAGGCATCCCTTCCTGTTTCCGATTACATCATCCTCAGGGGGGTGGGGGTCTTTGAATCCATCTGCACCTTTCACCGGCGGCCCATGATGCTGACCCCCCACCTGGAACGGCTCGTCCGGTCGGCGGAAAGCGCCTCCATAGCCCTCCCTCTTCCGGTGGATGACATCAAGGACCTCATCAGGGAGGGCATTTCCCGGATGAAGGAGGACTGCCTGGTCCGGCCCTATATCACCGGCGGGGACATCTTCCACGAGGGGGGCTTTCCGGCGTCGCGGCTCTTCATCCTTTTCGAGAAGGTGAGAAAACCCGCGCCCGAGGTGTACGACAAGGGGGTACTCCTGCTGCCCGTGGACGGCGGGAGACACATTCCGGGGGTCAAGAGCATCGACTACATGTTCTCCTATTCAGGGTACGGCAAGCGTCACGACGCCTACGAGATCCTCTACTGCCCCGACGGGGAGATCACCGAAGCGGCCCACAGCACGTTCTTCCTCTACAAGGGCGGGACGCTGATCACGGCTCCCCTGTCAAGGGTGCTGAAGGGGACCACGAGAGACATCATCCTGCAGCTGGCCAGGGAAAAGAGAATGAAGGTGGAGGAGCGATGCCCCCTGGTCTCGGAGATTCCGGAGGCCGACGAGGCATTCATCACCGGATCGGTGAAGGAAGTGGTGCCCGTGGTGCAGATCGGCGACCAGGTGGTGGGCACCGGTAAGCCGGGCCCGGTCACCAGGATGCTCCATCATACCTTCCTTGAGGAAATCATCCGCTGGCTGGAGTGAGCAGGTGAAGAAACACTGTCACGGCGAGGAGATCCGCGCTTCCGCCGGGACTGAGATTGTTCCGGGTGTAGAGGCCGTTCATTTTCCGGACGGCCTCTTTTCCTTTTTTCGACGACATGCCGCCCAGTTCCATGGCACGGGCCGCCCCTTCCCGGACGGTCCGCTCCCCTTCCCTGCCGCCCCGGGAAAGGATATTCGTGTCCTCCACCACGGTCATGAGGGCAAGCAGCCCGTCCACCATGGCGTCGTTCAGGGAAAGGCCTTTTGCCAGGGATGAACGGAGAGCGGGAAGACCGGTTCCAGTGACCGAGGGAAAGCCTTTCTCCGCCTCGCCCCGGATGCCGGTAACCCCTTCGCTCAGGTAGAACCGCTCCCCGGCAGTGAGACGGCGCCCTCCCCCGGTGCCCTTCAGGGAGGCGAAATCCCGCTCCGTGATGCCCCGGACGATGGCGCCTCCCCGGGAAGCGCATGCCTCCGGCGAAAGGGGGATTCCCTCAGAGGCGAGCATGCCCGCCGACGCACAGAGAACACCCAGGGAAAAAATCAGTCCCTTGTGGGTATTGATTCCTCCCGTGGCGGAGAACATCATCCGCTCCGCCCGAAGCCCTTCCTCCCGGAGGGAAGGGAGAAGTCCGGCGGGTTCGTTTCCCCTGAAGCGGGATCCCAGCCGGGCAAACAGCTCCCATTCCGGAGCCAGGGCCGCCGCGGACGCGAGGAAGGTGAAATAGTCCATGTCCCCGTGGGCTCCCCGGGACAGGGGATCCACGAGCCCCGGCTTGGGAGAGGCGGCCGTTTCGAACAGCACCGCCTTCCGGGCCGCTCCGGCTATGGAGGCGACGGGCCCTTCTCCAGGAACGCCGCCGGGTATTGAGAGAATCCGCTCAACAGAGGTCCGGATCTCCTCAGTGCCGTGGGTTCTGCCCGCGACGCATTCCGCAGCCCTGCGGCCGCAAACGAGGCACCGTCTCGGGGGCAGCCCCAGGCTTTCCCTCCCGATTTCCCCGCAGAGAGAGTCCATGACGTCGCCGTCGGCCAGGCAGCCCCTCGGGTGGTCCTCCTCGAACTCCACCGCGGCCCCCTTCACTGCCGAGGCGTCTCCCCGGACCGCGCAGAGCCCCTCGGGTCCGTCGGCCCGCACGGCAAAAGCCGGGGATTCCACGGCAAATCCCAGGCTGCCGAGATGAAACACCAGGTCCATGAAAAGCCCCTTCGCCTGCAGGTCGAACCCGCCCCCCAGCCGCAGGAAGGCAGGCATCCGGAGGGTGAAGGACAGGACGGACCAGCCCGACGGGAGCGATGCCGCCAGGGCCCGCCTCCGGTTCCAGCGATCCTCCCGGGCATCGAGGACGGAACTGTTCATGCCTTTCCGGCAGCCCTCTCGATGGCCGTCTCAAGCCGGGCCCGGAGAGTGCACTCCAGGGCTCCCCTGTCCTGAATTCTCACGGCGGCCCCCGCAAGGCCCGAGGAGGCGATCACTTCCTCCGCCACCGAGCGGATCCGCCCGCCGAACTGCCTGAACACGATGCTGTCCACGGAGAGGGTGTTTTCCTCCCCCTCCGCCGGGGTCACCGTCACCAGCACGTCGCTCGATTCGAGAGACCCGGCCGCCGCGTCCTTCACTGCCTTCATGATCCATTCTCCCTTCGGGGCCAGGAGGCCCGTATTCTGCCTAGTGCCGGGAACCGCTCGTCCGTATCCTCTCCAGGACGGGAGCGGCTTCTTCCGATTTCAGCCATTTCGCCGTCGTTTTCGGGACAAGGGCCGCCGCTTCCGCGAGCCGCCCTTCCCGGATAAGCTCCCTGACCCTGGATGCGCTCACCGGCCGGCCGGCCATTTCGAACCGGGGAATCTCCCGGACTTCCACCGGAGGACACTCCTCTCCCCCGGCCGGAAGAATCCGCTTCATAAGGTCATTATAAACGGACGTCACCGGACAGTAGGGTTCCGTCCCCACGTAGCGGACGGCTACTCCGAGGGCGGGTGCCACATGCAGCCGGAACATCTCCAGGTCAAGGGCGGCGTAGAGCTCGGTGATCTTCCGGGGGTCTCCGCCGGCCGGAACCCTGGTGAAATAGGACGGAAAGGTGGCGGAGGAGATGACATAGGGCCCTCCGGGCAGCACCGTCACGTTCGCCAGGTCCGCGGCTCCTTCCCGGACAAGGTGCAGCCGGACGTCGAAGGGAAAGAGGGACCGGTCTTCCTGGACCACGAGGACGTACAGCCACGGGCTCGCCCCCGCGGCGTGCTCGAGAAGCCGCCTGTGCCCCAGGGTGAAGGGGTTGCAGTTCACCACCACGGCCCCCGCCCCGGCAGGCTTGCCTTCGGCGATCTTCGCCATCCGCGCCTTCCAGCTTTCTATTCCCTCGGTCCCCCATTCCAGCAGGGAAGCTGCCAGGCCGGACCGTTCCGCCGCCTCGGCGAGGAGAGAGAAGCCCAGTTCCCGGAAAAGCCGGGCCTCCTGGGGTTTGGAGTAAAGGAAGACCTTCCTCATTCCCCGTTCCACGGCCTTTTTGAGCAGGGCCGACGTCACAGCCGCGGCAGCGCCTTCTCCCTCCATTTCCCTGGTAACGGCAATGCCCTGGAGAATGTTCCCCACCAGCGCTCCCGTGGCGACCAGCCGGTCGTCCAGAAAAAAGCCGAGGACCAGGTCCTCGCCTCCCGGCACCGCAAGATCCCGGGAGGCGAGCAGGGCGGCCCGTTCCTCCAGGTCTCTTTTCGTGTCAAGAATTCGTTCCTCAAGCCCGAACAGGACTTCCACCTCCTTTCCGGACAGCCTCCGCAGGCGGCCCGGCGTGCCTTTCGGCCGGACAGGCCTGCGGCCCGTCCTGAAAATATACAAAAAAATGAGAATCAAACCACTTTACACTTTGTCCTTCCGGGGCTATTATACGATATGGATGCTGGATGTTGGATCCAACTTTTATCGGAAAAGACAAAAATCTTTTTTCCGGAGGAACGAATATGCCCCTGCTGAAAAACGTTCCGGATCTCCGCACCAAACCCATGAGGGACATCATCTATGAACACCTCCGCAAGGCCATCGTCCGCGGCGAGCTCAAGGCTGACTCCACCTTCACCGACGGCGAGATCGCCGAGGAATTCGGCGTCAGCCGCACCCCCGTCCGGGAGGCCGTCCAGAAACTCGAGGCCGACGGCTACATCGAGCGGGTTCCCATGAAGGGAAACAGGGTCTGCGGCATCTCCCCCTACGAACTGGCCCACTCCATGGCCATCCGGAAGGCCCTGGAAACCCTGGCCGTCCGCTACGCCGCCCTCCGGATCACCGCCGATGAACTGCTCCGGCTGGAAGAACTCCTGACCCAGGCTGACAGCGTCTTTACCCAATACATCGGCGACGAGCTTCTCGAGCGTTTTTTCCCCATAGTGAAGAGCTTCAACCATACCGTCTTCGAGGCATGCAGATCCACCAGCCTCTCCGCCCTCATCTGGGCCCAGCGGGAGATTTTCGACCGCTACCGGGTCATGCGGGTCATTCTGCCCAACCGCATCCACAAAAGCCTCTCCCGCCGGAAGGACCTCTACGCCGCCCTGCGGGACGGCGACCCTGACCGGGCCTGTGCCGTCTGGACGGATCACCTGAACGAATCCTTCACCATCTGGAGGGATAAGTCGGGGTACGCAAAGGAACTGGAAGGATTCAGGTTTTTCTAGGGCTTTTCCCGCGCACGGCAGTGCGCGGAGACTCATCATCATATTTTAAAGGGGGAAACAGAGGAATGAAAAAGTTGTTCGCAGTTCTTATGCTCATCGCTGTGTTCGCGACCGCGGGGGCGGCTTCGGCGGAATGGAAGCCCTCCCGCACCATCGAACTCATCGCCCCGGCCAACCCCGGCGGAGGATGGGACATGCTCTGCCGTACTGTCCAGAAGGCGCTTGTAGACGAAAAACTCGTCGAGAAGAACGTCATCGTGGTCAACAAGCCTGGCGGCGGCGGCGCCACCGGATGGAACTACCTGAAGGGCAAGAAGGGGCAGGGCGAGTACCTCGCCGCAACATCCACTCTTCTCATGCTCAACAACCTCCTCGGCAAGAGTGAACTGACCCACCACGACTTCACTCCCCTGGCCGCCCTGCAGACCGAATGGATCTCCGTAGCCGTGGAGCAGGATTCTCCATGGAAGACCGTGAAGGACCTCTTCGAGGCCATCAAGACCAATCCCTCCGCAGTACCCGTGGGCGTTGGTCCCACCCTCGGCAACAATGACCACCTTGTCTTCCTCGAGCTCGCCCAGGCCAACGGCGTGGATCCCGCAAGCATCAAGTTCATCGTCTACCCCGGCGCCGGCGGCGAGATCGTCCCCGCACTCCTCGGCGGCCACGTGAAGGCCACGGTCATCGGCCTCGCCGAGGTTCTCGAGCAGCACAAGGCGGGCAAAATGAGGGTCATCGGCGTCAGCTCCGAGAAAACCCTTGCCGAGATCCTTCCCGGTGTTCCGAGCTTCAAGGAGCAGGGAGTGGACGTGGTATTCCCTCACTGGAGAGGCATCATCGGCGCACCGGACCTCACCGAGGACCAGGTGAAATACTGGGACGGCGTCTTCTCGAAGATGATGGAGACCGAGACCTGGAAAACCCTCGTCAAGAACCTCGGCTGGGACAGCTTCTACCAGAATTCCGCCGAGCACAAGGCCTTCCTCGAGGGGAGCACCAAGGATTTCGACGAACTCCTCACCCAGGTCGGCCTGAAGAAATAGCCGAACCGGACATTCCCGGCGGAAGGGGCGTTTCTCCGGCCTCTTCCGCCCCTTTTCGTTTGAAATCTCTGGAGACGGAGGGAGTTCAATGAACAAAAATTTCACCAGCGGCTTGATTTCCATCATCCTGGGAGCCATATATTTCTACACCGCCATGCAGTTTCCCGAGGTTCAGGCGGGGGACAACACGGGGCCGAAACTCTTCCCCTTGATCATCGGGGCCGTGGCAGTCATCGCCGGCATCCTGCTGTGTATTTCTGACAGGCGTTCCGGTAATGCGGAGCCCGCGGCATGGAATTTCGTTTCTGACCGTACCGTCTGGATAAAGATTTTCTTCACCATGGTCCTGGGAATAACCTATGGAGTCGTCCTCGATACCTGGGGCTACCTGCTCGCCACAACGGCCTTCATGTTCTTCGCGACCATGATGATCAATCGGGGGCGGTTCATCCAGAACGTCCTCATTGCCGTCCTGTTCCCCACGGTCACCTACGGAGCCTTCGCCATAGCCCTCCAATTGAGCCTGCCCCGGGGGATCATAGAAAACATGCTTCCCTTCTAGGAGGAAGAACATCATGGACGTCATTTTCGAAAATCTTTCCATAGGCTTCGCCACGGCCATAACGGCCACCAACATTCTGTGGGTCTTCATCGGCGGCCTGCTGGGCACCATCATGGGCATGCTGCCCGGCCTCGGGCCCGCCACGGGGGTGGCCATCCTCATTCCCATTACCTACGGGATGAACCCGTCCACAGCCCTCATCACCATGTGCGCTGTCTACTACGGCGCCATGTTCGGCGGCTCCAGGGCATCCATCATGATCAACACTCCCGGCGACGCGTCGGCCATCGTGTCGTGCTTCGACGGCTATCCCATGACCAAGAACGGTGAAGCGGGAGCGGCCCTGGCCATCTCCGCCATCGCGTCCTTCATCGGCGGCACCATCGGCATGGTCTTCCTCGTCTTCCTGACGGGTCCCATCGCCGCTGCGGCGCTGAAGTTCGGCCCTGCGGAAATGTTCTCCCTCATGCTCTTCGCCCTCGTGGCCACCATCACCCTGGCTGAAGGCAGCCTGCTCAAGGGCGTCATCGCCATGTGCATCGGCTTCATGCTTTCCACCATCGGCATCGACCCCCTCACGGGCATCATCCGCTTCACCTTCGGCGTGGAGGAACTGCAGGACGGCATCGATTTCCTCGTCGTGATGATCGGCGTCTACGCCATCTGCGAGGTTTTCAAGAACTACAAAAACCTCGACACCAAATACAGCCTCGACTCCCGCAGCATAGGCAAAGTCTGGGTGAGCTGGGCCCAGTTCAAAAAATGCATTATGCCCATGCTCCGCAGCTCTCCCCTCGGGTTCTTCGTGGGAGTGCTCCCGGGCATGGGAGCCAGCATCGCCACCTTCATGTCCTACGCCATGGAGAAGAACCTGAGCAAAACCCCCGAGAAGTTCGGCAAGGGAGCCATCGAGGGTCTTGCCGCCCCCGAGGCCGCCAACAATTCCTGCGCCGCCGGGGCCATGGTGCCTCTGCTGACCCTCGGCATTCCGGGATCGGGCACCACGGCGGTCATGCTCGGCGCCCTCATGATGCTCGGCGTCAGGCCGGGACCCATCCTCTTCTCCCAGTTCCCCGAGATCGCGTGGGGCGTCATCGCGTCCATACTGATCGGGAACATCATCCTCGTCATCATCAACCTCCCCCTGGCCATTCCGCTGGTACAGCTCCTCAAGATCCCCCAGAGGATCATGCTTCCCCTGATCCTCGGCATGGGCTTTATGGGGACCTATTTCCTGAACTACAGCTCCTTCGATTTCATTCTTGTCATGGCCTTCGCCCTCGGGGGGTACATCTTCTCCAAGCTGGAGATTCCCCTGCCGCCCCTGGTGCTGGCCCTGATCCTCGGAGGCACCACGGAACAGTCCTTCAGAAATTCCATGTCCCTCTCCGACGGTTCGCTGGCCATCTTCTTCCAGAAGCCCATCTCCGTGACCCTCATTGTCCTCGCCGCCGTGTCCCTGGTCTATTCGCTTCTGAAGAGGCGGAAGTACGCATCATGAACCGAATTGACGGCCGGCCCCGGCGGTCACTGCTCTACATCCCGGGGAACAACCCGGGCATGATCCAGAACTGCGCCATCTACGGCTCGGACGGAGTCCTCCTCGACCTGGAGGACTCCATCTCCATAACGGAGAAGGACGCCGCCCGGAAACTGGTGAAACATGCCCTGAGAACCCTGAATTTCGGCACCGTGGAACGGGTGGTGCGGATCAACGGCCGGGACACCCCCTTCTTTGAACGGGACCTCGGGGAGATCATCCCGGCCCGGCCGGACGCAGTCCGCATACCCAAGATCGACTCCCCTGACGACGTCAGGGCGGCGGACGACATCATCACCCGCCTTGAAGAAGAAAACGGCATGGAAAGGGGCTCCGTGAGGATCCATGCCATGCTTGAAACCGCCCGGGCCATCGTGAACGCATCCGCCATCGCGTCGTCGTCCCCCCGCATCCTGGGGCTCACCATCGGCGGCCAGGACCTGGCGGCCGACCTCGGAATCAAAATAACCAGGGAAGGCCTGGAGATGCTCTACGCCCGGAGCGCCGTTGTCCTGGCGGCGAAGGCTGCAGGCCTTCTTGCCTTCGACACTGTCTACACCGATATCGAGGATCTGGAGGGACTCCGCGAACAGGCCGCCATGAGCGTCGCCCTCGGCTTTTCCGGCAAGGCCGCCATCCACCCGTCCCAGATCGCCGTCATCCACGAGGCTTTCCGGCCCGACGAAAAGGACGTGCGGAAAGCGGAACGGATCGTCCGGGGGGCCCGGGAGGCGGAGGAACGGGGACTGGGAGTGGTGGCCGTGGACGGCCGCATGGTGGACGCCCCCGTGGTGGCCCAGGCGCAAAGGACCCTGGAACTCGCCCGCCTCGCGGGAATGGAGGTGGACGCCGAATGAAAATCGAAACAGTGAAGAACTCCATCGGCAGGGAGGTGCCTGTCCTCGTTCCCGGGCTCGGAGAATTCGCCCCCTTCGCGGGCCCCTATGCCCGGCTGGAAGGGGACTATGCATGGACGCCCCGGCTCTTCCCCAGGAAGGTGGCCGCCCCGTCCACGGACAAGGTCGCCGAAAGCCTCGAGGAGGCCATCCGCCGCTCGGGACTGGAGAGTGGCATGACCATCTCCTTCCATCATCACATGCGGAACGGCGACTCCCTGGTCTGCCGGGTCCTGTTTCTTCTTGAAAAGATGGGCATCCGGAACATCACCCTCGCCCCGAGCTCCCTGGGCGACTGCCACGACTGCGTGGCCGAGATGGTCCGGAAGGGCGTGGTCAGCCGGCTGAACACCTCGGGCGTAAGGGGCGAGGTGGGCAGGGCCATCTCCGGCGGAAAATTCGAAGTGCCTGTGATGATCCGGAGCCACGGAGGACGGGCCCGGGCCATCGAGGAGGGCAGCCTGCACATCCACGCGGCCTTTCTCGCCGCCCCGGCCTGCGACAGGCTCGGAAACTTCACCGGCTCCTCGGGAAAGACCGCCTGCGGCTCCATGGGCTACGCCATGGTGGACGCCAGGTACGCCGACCACGTCATCGCCGTCACCGACAATCTCGTGGAGTACCCCCTCGCGCCGAGGATCTCCGTGCCCCAGTACCTGGTGGACCAGGTGGCCGTGGTGGATTCCATCGGCGACCCGTCGAAGATAGCCACCGGCGCCACCCGGGTCACCCGGGACCCGGTGCAGCTCCGCATCGCAGAGCTGGCCTTCGGTCTCATCCGTGCATCGGGTATGCTGAAGAACGGCTGTTCCTTCCAGACGGGAGGCGGCGGGCCGAGCCTTGCCGTGGCCCGGTACGTTAGGGAGTACATGAAAGAGCGGTCAATCAGGGGAAGCTACTGCATCGGGGGCATCACGGGCTACATGGCCGACATGCTCCGGGAGGGCCTCTTCACCGCCCTCTTCGACGTGCAGAGTTTCGACGCCGCAGTGACCACATCCATGGCGGACAATCCGTACCACATGGAAGTGGACGTCTCCTGCTACGCCAACCCCTTCAACAAGGGATGCCTGGTGAACGACCTGGACGTGGTGGTGCTGGCGGCCCTGGACGTGGACGCCGACTTCAACGTGGACGTCCTCACGGGGCACGACGGCATACTCCGGGGGGCGTCGGGAGGGCACTCCGACACGGCGGCGGGGGCTAAGCTCTCCGTCATCACCATCCCCTCCATGCGGAACGGCGTACCGTCCATCCGGGAGCGGGTCCAGACTGTGGTCACCCCGGGAGAGACCGTGGACGCCATCGTCACCGAGCGGGGTATCGCAATCAATCCCCGGAGGGAGGACCTCCGGTCCGCCGCCCTGGACGCAGGCCTTCCGGTGAAGGATATCCGGCAGCTCAAGGCGGAGATCGAGAAGATCACGGGAATCCCCGACGAGGTGAAGTTCTCCGGTGAGATCGTGGGGCTCGTGGAATACCGGGACGGCACCATCATCGACACCATCCGGAAGGTTCTGTAAGCCCTCTGAAGCAAACGGGCCCGCCCAAACAACCGGGGCGGGCCCTGTTTTTTCATTCGTCACGGCACCGCCTTCACCATACCTCCGTCAGCGAGGATGGTCTGCCCGGTAATGTAGGTGTTCGCCTCTGAGCCCAGAAAGACGGCGAGCCTGCCGTACTCCGCCGGGTCGCCGTACCGCCCCAGGGGAATGCGGGAGAGGGCGGTCCTGCTCACGTCCTCCACGGGAAGGCCTTTCCGCTCGGCCAGCGCCCGGTCAAGCTGCCGGATCCGCTCTGTGTCGAACCGGCCCGGCCCGATGGCGTTCACCAGGATGCCGTAGGGGGCGAACTCCGCCGACAGGGTCTTGGTCAGACCAACGACTCCGAGACGGAAGGTGTTGGAGAGAATCAGGTTTTCCAGCACTTCCCTGACGGAGGAGGATGTGGAGTTGATGATCCTCCCCCATCCCTTCGCCTTCATCAGGGGCAGCACCTCACGGGTCGCCCGCACGCAGCTCAGCAGGGTCAGCTCAAAGGCCTTCACCCACGTCTCGTCGTCAAAGCTCTCGAAGGTGCCCGCAGGAGGCCCGCCGGCATTGTTCACCAGAACATCCACGGAACCGGTCTTCTCCGAGGCGAAAGCCACAAGCCGCTTCAGATCCCCGGGCCGGGTGACGTCGCACGGGAGATAGCGGGGACGCCTGCCGGAGATTTTTTCCAGGTCCGCCGCCGCGGCTGCGAGCTTTTCTTCTCCCCTGCCGGAAATCACCACGAGAGCACCCTCCTTCAGGAATTCTCCCGCCACCGCCTTGCCCAATCCCGACCCCGAGGCCAGGACAAGGACCGTTTTGTCTGTGAGTCCAAAATCCATGATCATCCCTCCTTCGGAATATCACAGCATTGAACCAATTATACCCCACCCCCTTTATTTATGTTAAATGCATTGCATGCCCTGCGGACTATTCCCAAATCACCGGGAATGCCGTACAATAAGGCACCACAGCGGAAAATCCTTTGAAAAACAGGAGGTATCCCATGAACAAACTTACCCTGCGAGCCCGTCTCTGGATCCTTGCGCTGGTTCCCGTCCTCGGCGTTATCGGGACGTCGGTTTTCTCCATGTACTCGGCAAACTCGGTCTATTCGGACCTCCTTGAACGGATCCACAAGGAAGCCTTCGTGGCCCAGAGCCTGGTCATCAACGGCGACCGGGATCTCTACCAGGCCCTGGTCGCCAAGCAGGCCCTCCTTGCCGGGGGTCCGGGGCCCGATTTCGAGAAAAATCTGAAGGATTTCCGGGAGAACGTGGTCCAGGTGAAGGACAGGCTCAACCGGGCGGAACAGATTCTTTCAGCCCACAGGAGCGGCTGGTCCGACTTCCGCCTCGAGGGGAAGCCGGAGTCCATATTCGACGAATTTACCGCCCTGAAGGCCGATTTCCCGCGATGGGAAACCGCATCGGAGAAACAGATCGAGGACGTCAGGACCGGAAAGACCGCACCGGGTGCCTCGGGCGAGATCGAGGACGCCCTGTTCAAGACAGTCCGGGGCAATATCAACGACATCGGCGAAATACTCGACCTCGGTGCGGAGGACAGTGCCGCGGACAACCGCTCCAGGATGGACAGGACGAACATGACCGTTTTCGCCGTGGTTCTGGCTGTGGCCCTGGCAGCCCTGGTCCTCGCCTTCACCACCATCCGGGCGATCCGCCGGGCCGTGGACCGCATTCTCTCCGCTTCGGAGGCCGGCAGGGAGGGGAATCTCACGGTCCGGACCTCCCTGGACGGCTCCGACGAGCTCGCGGCGGTGGGCGGAGCCCTCGACGGCATGCTCGACAGCCTCAGAAAAGTGGTGACGGACATCCAGCAGAAGTCGGCCGCGCTTTCGGCCCTCTCGGAAACCACGGCGGCTTCCTGCGAGGAAGTGACCAGCACCACCAACGAGGTGGCGGAGAGCAACTCCCGCCTTGCGGAAGAGGTGAACAGGGGCAGGACCGGCGCCGGGGAGGCGTCGAAAATGGTCCGGGAGATGAACTCCATCATCCTCTCCGCCAAGGAACTGGCGTCAAGCGCCGACCAGAACTCCCGCCAGATGGCGGCCGCGGCGGCCAGGGGCAAAGAGACGGTGGCCCAGTCCATCGGCCACATGGAAAACATCCGGAACGCCGTGGGCGAGACGGAAAAACTCATCACCGACCTCAACAACTACTCGGCCAGGATCGGCGTGGTGGGCACCACCATCACCTCCCTGGCCGACCAGACCAATCTTCTCGCCCTGAACGCCGCCATCGAGGCGGCCCGGGCAGGAGAGGCCGGACGGGGATTCGCCGTGGTGGCCGAGGAAGTCCGGAAGCTGGCGGAACAGTCCCAGCAGGGTGCCCGGGAAGTGGCGGAGCTTGTGGGCAAGATCCTGGAGGGGACGGAGTCGGCGGTAAAATCCATGGAGACGAGCCGGAAGGGCGTGGAAGAAGGTGTGTCCATCGCCCACGTGGCGGGAGAAGCCCTGGAGAAGATCATGGACGCCACGAAAAGCTCCGTGGAGGACATCCGGCGCATCATCGCCGCCACCGATAAGGAGGCGGAACAGTCCGGCCGCGTCATAGCCCTAATCGAGGACACGGCATCGGTCATGGGCAACGCCGACGAGCAGGTCCAGAACGTGGCCGCTTCCATGGAGGAAACCGCCGCCGCCATGGAGAGCGTGGCCACAGGGGCCACGGAGGTGAGCGCCACCGCGGAGGACCTGCGGAAGATCACGGAGCGCTTCATCGTCGACGGCACCCCGCCCCGGGGTCTCGCCCTCCGGTAAAAGTAAAAAGTCGGAAAAAAAGGGGCCTTCCGGCCCCTTTTTCTTTTTGCTCTGCCGCCCTCAGTCCAGCTCGGCGATGACGTCGATCTCGACAAGGATGTCGAGGAGGTCGCTTCCCACCGTCGTCCTCACGGGGAAGGGTTCGTTGAAGAACTCCCTGTAGACCTCGTTGAACGCCCTGAAATCTTTCGTGACCTCCTGGAGATGGGCCGTCACCTTCACCACGTGGTCCATGGAGGCTCCTGCGGCCTCCAGGATGGCCTGCACGTTCTTCAGGGTCTGCCGTGTCTGTTCGGCAACACCCTCGGGCTTCGTTCCCGTTTCGGCATTGAAGGGCCCCTGCCCCGACACGTATACCCGCTTTCCGCAGATGAGCCCCTGGGAATAGGGTCCCACCGGATTCGGCGCCTTGTCTGTCCGGACAACTTTTTTCATGTGTTCTTCCTCCTTTTCGATTATCTCCGTTGTTCCAGTGCACATCAGTCATACAGATGGCATGCGGCGAAGTGGCCCTCTTTTCGCTCCACAAGATCTGGCACTTCCCGGCTGCAGCGGTCCATCACCCTGAAACACCTGGGATGGAACGGGCATCCCTGCGGAGGGTTGAGGGGGCTCGGCACGTCCCCCTTCAATATGATCCTCTCGCTCTTTTTCCCCGGCTCCGGGACAGGCGCGGCGGAAAGCAGGGCCTGGGTATAGGGATGCAGGGGGGAGGAGAAAAGAACATCCGTCCGGGCCGTCTCGACAATGCGCCCGAGGTACATGACGGCCACTCTGTCGCTGATGTGTTTCACCACGCTGAGATCATGGGCTATGAACAGGTAGGTCAGGGACAGTTTTTCCCGCAGTTCCGCCAGGAGGTTGATGACCTGGGCCTGAATCGAGACATCCAGGGCCGACACAGGCTCGTCGGCCACCACCAGGGACGGGTGGAGAACAAGGGCTCTGGCGATGCCGATGCGCTGCCGCTGGCCTCCGCTGAACTCGAAAGCGTATCGGTTCAGAACTGACGAATCCAGCCCCACCTCTTCCAGGATCTGAACGACCCTGTCATCCCGCTCCGCCCGTGATGAGGCGAGACCATGGGCTGCCAGCGGCTCCCCCACGATGGCGGAGACGGTCATCCGGGGGTCGAGGGACGCGAAGGGGTCCTGGAACACCATCTGGAAATTCCGTCTCGCCCGGCGAAGCTCCTCGCCTCCGAGGGCCAGCAGGTTCTTCTCCCGGAACAGCACCTCCCCGGAGGTTACCGGCAGGAGCCGCAGCACCGCCCGTCCGGTGGTGGACTTGCCGCAGCCCGACTCGCCCACGAGGCCCAGGGTCTCCCCTTTGTCCAGGTGGAAGGAAACTCCGTCCACCGCCTTCACATGGGCCGTAACGCGCTGCAGAAGCCCCGACCGCACGGGAAAATGCTTCTTCAGGTTTCTGACGTCAAGCAGGCGGTCCGTCATTTCGCTCCCCCTCCTTCCATCGGGGCCCGAAGTTCATGCCAGCGCCTGCACCGCACAAAGTGTCCGGGTCCGGCCTCGTGCAGGGGAGGTTCCGCGGCGCCGCAGAGGTCTTCGGCATAGACGCAGCGGTTCCTGAACTTGCACCCGGAGGGCAGCGTTTCAAGGGAAGGGACCATTCCGGGGATTGCCCTCAGGTGTTTCACCCTTCCCTCCATCCTGGGTATGGAATCCAGCAGGCCCCTCGTGTAGGGGTGCAGGGGGGTGCGGAACAGCTCTTCGGTGGAGGCGTGCTCCAGGATTCTGCCGGCGTACATCACGGCCACTCTCTGGGCTGACTCCGCCACTATTCCCAGGTTATGGGTGATGAGGAGCACCGACATGGTGCGCTCTTTTTTCAGGCCTTCCATCAGGTCCAGTATCTGGGCCTGGATGGTCACGTCGAGGGCCGTGGTGGGCTCGTCGGCGATGAGCAGCTCCGGATCAAGGGAGAGGGCCATGGCGATCATCACCCGCTGCCGCATCCCTCCGCTCAGAAGATGAGGGTAGGAGTCCACCCGTTTTTCCGGCCCCGGAATGCCCACTTTCGCCAGCATTTCGACGGCCCTGTCCCGGGCTTCCCTTCGTGACATGGCTCCGTGGGCCAGGATACCCTCCACTATCTGGTCTCCCACCGTGTAGACGGGGTTCAGGGACGTCATGGGTTCCTGGAAGATCATGGAGATGTCCTTTCCCCGGATGTTCATCATCTCTTCGTTGCTCAGCTCCGCCAGGTTTCTGCCCTTGAACGTTATGCCGCCGCCGCAGATCTTTCCGTGGGGACGGGGCACAAGGCCCATCACCGCCAGGGACGTCATGGATTTGCCGCTCCCCGACTCCCCCACCAGTCCGAGGGTTTCTCCCCTCGCTATGGAGAGGCTCACTCCGTCCACCGGAAAAATGTGCCCTGAAGCCGAAGGAAAGCTGACCCTGAGATCCCGTATTTCAAGGAGGGGTGTATTTGTTTTCGGCAGCATGGCTCACACCCCCTCGATGTCCCGGCGGAAGTGCGGGTCAAGCCGGTCGCGGAGGACATCTCCCACAAGGTTGAAGGAAAGGACGGTCAGGACGATGCAGGCTCCCGGGAAAATAAGGAGCCACGGCGCCCTCGTGAGGTACATCCTGCCCTCGCTCAGCATGTTGCCCCAGCTCGGGATGGACGGCGGAATGCCGAGACCGAGAAAGTCCAGGGCCGCCATGTCCAGGAGGGAAAAGGCGAAGGTGAACGTGGCCTGGACGATGAGGGGGGACATCATGTTGGGCAGAATATGCTTCAGGATGATCCATTTCTGCTTCACTCCCGAAGCAATGGCGGCTTCGATGTACGGCTCCTCCCGGAGCTTCAGGGTCAGGCCGTAGACGATCCGGGTTGTCCGGGTGAGATAGGTGGCCCCCACGGCAATGATCACATTCCCCATGCCCCGCCCGAGGATGGAGACGAGCACCAGGGCGAGGAGCAGCGGAGGAAAGGCCATGAGGACATCGATTAGGCGCATGAGGTACGGCTCGATCCTTCTGAAGTACCCGGACGACACGCCGATGAGCACGCCGATGGAAAGTGAAAAAAGGATGACCCCCGCGGATCCTGTGAGGCTCGTCCGTGCTCCGAACACCACCCGGCTGAAAATGTCCCTGCCGAAATTGTCGGTCCCGAAATAGTAGGTCCCGTCAGGGGAGCGGAGCTTGTCCACGGTGTTCATCTCCTGGGGATCGAAGGTGGCGAGATACGGGGCGAGCAGGGCCGAAACGACCAGCACCCCTATGATGAGGAGCCCGGCGAGAGCAATTTTTCTCCTGTAAAAGGCCGAAAGAAATTTCATGGTCCGCCCCTCCTAGCTGTACCGGATCCGCGGATCCAGAAGGGCAAAGGACAGGTCCACCAGGAGATTGATCACCATGTACAGAAAAGCTATGATGAGAATGATTCCCTGGATGGTGGGATAGTCCCTTCTCAGAACCGATTCCACCACGAGCCGCCCGATCCCCGGAAGGGAGAAGACCGTTTCGGTCACCACGGTTCCCGCCATGAGGGCCACGAAAGTAAACCCAAGGGCGGATACCACGGAGATGAGCGAATTCCGGAAGATGTGCCGTATATTGACGGCTCCCTCGGACAATCCCTTTGCCCGGGCGGTCTTCACGTAATCTGCCTTGGCCACGTCAAGCATGCTCGACCGTGTCAGGCGGATGATGAGGGCCGAATTGGGAGCGGCCAGGGTGATGCAGGGGAGAACGAGATAGCGGAGGTTCGACCATTCCCCTGATTCCAGAATGGAAGGAAACCCCGAGGTGGGAAGCCACCGCAGCATCACCGAGAAAAGGAGCATCAGGTTCAGCCCGAGCCAGAAGGTGGGCACCGATGCGAAAAACATGGAAAGGCCTGAAAAAAGCTGGTCGAGCCGGCTGTTGTACCGGACGGCCGAAAGGATTCCTATGGGGACCCCCACGAGAACGATGAGCATCATGGAAAAAACGGCAATGAGAACGCTTGTTTCAGCGCGGTCGAGGATGACGTGGAGCACCGGCTGGTGAAAAAATATGGATGTCCCGAAATCTCCCCTCACCACTCCCGAGAGCCAGCGGCCGTACTGCACGTATAAAGGACGGTCGAGGCCCATGGCTTCCCGGAGACCCTGGACCTGTTCCGGCGTCGCCTGGTCTCCCAGCATGATCTGGGCGGGGTCTCCAGGAATCAGGTGAATAAATGAAAATACGATGATCGAGGCGAGAAGGAGAGACGGAATCATGCTCCCGATCCGCCTGGCTATATATGAAAACACGGAGGCTCCCCCCTTTCGTCGGATGCTGAGGGGGAGGGAACTGTCCCTCCCCCTGTTTTCAGGCTACTTCCCAAACGAAACGCCCCAGAATTTGGGCCAGATGAGGGACGACGCGGAGAGTCCCTGAACCTTCGGGCTGTAGATGTCGTAGGTAAAGTGATCTCCCGTCTTCATCACGGGTACTTCTTCGTAGACAAGTGCCTGGATCTTGTCCCATACTGCCTTGCGCTTTGCCGCGTCCAGGGTACCGGCGAATTCGGCGGCAAGGGCCCTCTTCGTTTCCGTGATCCACCACCCTGGGTAGGACTCGCTCATAAATGTATATAGGATGGGATCTGGAACAAAACCGTGGTGGGTGAAGAAAATATCCCACTGTGCCGGGTCGCCGCGCTTGGAGATGAGGGTCGCCCAGTCATAGATCTGGTGGTCGATGTTGAAGCCTGCCGCCTGGAGCTGCTTCACGATCACGAGAGTGCTGTCGTAATGAAACTTGTATGACGTGGACGCCATGAGGGTAATCTTCTCGCCGTTGTACCCCGCCTCTTTCGCGAGTTTTTTTGCGAGTTCGGGATTGTTGGCGCTGAACCTGTCGAGCCCGGCCTTCGAATACCAGAGAGTGCTCTCGGGCATAAAGGAGCCGGAAGCTTTCCACAGTTCCGCAGGACCGATGGCCGACTGGAGCACCGGCTCCATGTTCACGGCAGCCTGGAGGGCCTGGCGGAGCTTGGAATTAACCTTCAGCACTCCCTCTCTCGAGTTGAAGAACATCATCCCCTGGTTTGCGCCCTGGTTGACGGTGGTGACCACCGAAGGATCTTCTTTCAGGGAGTCGAAGAGGTCGCCCAGGATCTGCTCGGCATAATCGTAATCTCCAGCCTTGACGCCGTTGACCCGCGTTCCCACGTCGGGGACGGGAATGAAGCGGATTTCGTCAAAGAGGGCTTCCCGCTTGCCGGCATAACCGTCGGCGGCCTCTGTCCTGGCGGTATATTCTTCGTTGCGGACCAGCTTGATGTAGCGCCCCGGGTTCCTCTCGGCAAATTTGTAGGGCCCCGTGCCGATGTACTGCTCGGGGGTGATCGGCGTTTTCTCGGCGCCGGACGCCACATCCTTCGGGTAGATCACGGGACCGCCGTTCATGAAGGCCAGGAGGTTCTTCCACGGAGCGAAGGGAGCCTTGAAGGTAAGGGTCACTTCGTACTTGCCCGTGGCTTCCACCTTTTCCAGGTTGCTGAAGAGCACGGGACCGCGGGCGCCGAACTTGCCCCAGCGCTCCATGGAGGCGAGCACGTCTTCCGCATCCAGCTCCTTGCCGTTATGGAACTTCACGCCTTCGCGGAGCGTAAGAACAGCTGTTTTTCCATCGTCCTTCATTTCTTCGGATTTCACCAGGAGCGGAACGGGACTGTACTTGGAATCGAAAGTATAGAGCCCCTCGAAAATATGCTGGGCGATCATGGTGGTCAGGTCGGAAGTCACCACGTGCTGGTCGAGGGTGGGAGGCTCGTCGATGACGGCGACACGGAGGACCCCGCCCTTTTCCGCAGCGAATGCCGCTCCGGCGGCGATGACAAGGAAACACAGGCTCCACAACAGGATAGTTCTCATCCGATTCATATCAATCACTCCTTTTCAGATCTCTCAATCGAATTGCGCCCCAAATACTTTCAACATCCCTTTTGCCCGTACCACCCCCTCCCCCGCTGCCGGAAAAAACTCAACGCTCCGGAGGAATGAAAAACTCGCCTTCCCGTATCCCTTCCCCAAAGGGGATCTCGCCGAATTCCGTCCCGTCCCGGGCGTTGAGGTCCCAGACCACTTCCCCTCCGAGGATCGTCATTTCGCACTCGAGCCTCCGGTCAGACCGAAGGCGCCCCCCGACGGAATCCTTGAAGCCGAAGGTCCCCTCCCTAAGATTCCAGAGCGTCACGTCCCCCGGAGCCCCGGGCGAAAGATGCCCCAGCTCCGGATGGCCGATCATGCGGGCCGGGACAGCGGAGGAGCGGGCGATAACCTCGCCGAGGGGCATCCCCATGGCGAGACACTTGGACATGGTGGTGGGCATGTCCATCATGGCAGCGTTCATGCTCTGGACGTGAAGGTCCGAGGAGATGGAATCGGGGTAGAATCCCTGGGCAAAGGCCGGCACGGCGTTCCGGAAGAGGAAGCTCCCCCCGCCGTGGCCCAGGTCGAACAGGACTCCTCTTTCCCGGGCTTCGAAGAGGTACGGGAACACTTTCCCATTCCCGTCCACCACGGGGACGGGCCCCCTGTAGCAGTGGGTGCTGATGTCGCCCTTCCTGAGCTTTTCCGACACAAGCCGCCAGTAGGGACGCTCCTTCATAAAATAGCCGAAATCCACCATCACCGGCAGGCCCGACAGCTCCCCTGCCTCCACGGCCCGGTCCACGGACTCCCACCCCGGGTGCCAGTAATGGGCGCTTTTGATGCCCACAATGACATCCCGGTGTTTCTCCGCCTTTGCCGCCGTCGTCTTCGGATCGAAGTCGGGGGCGTGCTGTTCGATGATGTCGCTCACCATCCCGAAGCTGGCGATATTCAGGAAGGAGAACACCCGGGTCTTCGCCCGGTCGATCACCGATACCCGAAACAGGTCGAAGTTCCGCCATCCTGCGCTTCCGGCGTCCACCATGGTGGTCACTCCGCTCCGGAAGCTGAACCCGTCGGGAAACACACTGTACTCGCCCGCCCAGGCGTTGGGGTTTCCCGGCGTGGCAAACAGGTGGCTGTGGATATCGACAATCCCCGGTGTGACTATCAGCCCCTCTGCGTCGATCACCTTCGATGCGCCGCACCACGGAAGGGCCTTTCCTCTCCCGGCGACCCTGCCGCCGGACAGGGCGAGATCGCAGACCTCGTCCACTCCGTTCGCGGGATCAATAACCCTGCCGCCCCTGATGATCACGCTCCCCTCGGGGGGAAGAAAAAAATCCTTTTCGGGAACCTGCTGCTCCGCTCTCATGGCTGTTCATTTCCCTCCTTTGTTCAGGAAAAGGGCCTCTATCTCCTTCATCCGCTCAACAATGGAATCCAGCTCAGCGTCCCTCAGGGTTATGGGGTTCACGAACACCGACTCCCCGTCGGCGGCCATGGTAAATATGGACGGGTCCCCCTCCCGAAGCAGCCGGAGTATCTCTTCCGAACATCCCGGGACGGCGAAGCGGAAGGCCATCTGGGGAAAGGGCTGGCCCGCCTCGTTCGGATAGAGCCGCTCCACAGTAACCATGGAACTGCCGGCAAAGGCTTTCATCGCCGCCGCGATGCGGTCCTCGGCCCACTGGACGCGGGACTCCCCGTCCATGGAGACGTACTGTTCCACGGCTGCCAGAAGACCAACGATCTCCTCTCTGCCTACCTTGAACATCCGCCCCACACCGTAGGTGGGGAAGGCTGTTTTTTCAACCCACGAGAAGAAATCCTTTGTGCCCACCATGAGGCCGCTCGCCTGGGGTCCCCTCAGGTCCTTGCCGCCGCTGAAAATGCAGGCGTCCGCTCCCTGGCCGGTGATCCTCCAGAGGTTTTCCGCCGGGGGCACCTGGGCCGCAGCGTCCACGATCACGGGAATCCCGTGCCGGGAGGCGACCCGGATGGTGGCTTCGAGGGAGAGGGCTCCCTTCGCCACCCACCCTCCCGGGGGCATGAAGAAATAGAACACCGCCGCCGTATTGTCCGTGATGGCGTATTCCAGGTCGTCTTCCGTGGTGGGAAGAATCATGTTGGGGAATCCGATCTCCGTCATGCGGCAGTTCAGAAGGCGGAGGGACCAGTCGTAGGGGTTGCGGTGGGCGCGATGGACGATGATTTCGCTTTTTGATATCTGTTCCGGGGAAAGGGAAGGGAAAGGGCGGCCCCATTTCCGGGCTATGGCCGAAGCTCCCGCGATGTGCAGGGCCGCGGCCGCGCCGTTCGTGACAAAAGCTGCCTCGTTTCTCGTGATGGAGGCAAGACGTTCATGGACTTTCCGCTGCAGCTCCTTTATCACCACGTGGCTTCTCGCCGCCGACGCCATGGCCGAGAGCGTCTCCTCGCTCATGCGGGAGCCCCCCACCATGGTGTAGGTGCCCGCCGCGTTGATAACCGTACGAACTCCGAGTTCCCTGTAAATGTCACGGGTCACTTCGCATCGCCGCCTTATTTTGAAGGTTGAATTTCTGAATGGATCTCGTCAAGATAGGAGTACAGCGTAAACTTGGAAATATCGAGAAACTGGCAGATCCGGTTTCCCGACTTGGTGATGAGGAATGCGCCCTTCTGGTCGAGGTATTTCACCACCCTGATCCTGTCGTCCCTGGTCATGTAGGAAACCGGCTTGCCCACCTCCTCCATGGCTTTTTGCAGCAGGGCGTCCAGAAGCTGGTTCACGTCGTTGACGAAGAATTCCTCTTCCTTTTCCCCCTCGCCGCTGGAAATGAGGGAACGGATGGTCTTGTCGGCAACCATGAGGTTCGAGACGTCGAAGTTGATGCACAGGCACCCGATGACCTTTCCTTCGTCGTCGCGGACATAAACGGACGATGAACGGAGTACCCTCCCGTCCCGGGTGTTGGTAAAATAACCGTACTTGTCTCCGTTGCGCACGGTACCGCGGAGGACTTCCAGGCCGAGGTTGCTTCCGCAGTCTCCCACGCGCCGGTCTGTGACGTGGCCGTTCTCGATCATGACCACAGTGCTTTCGTAGCTTTCGGTGAGATCATGGAGCACCACTTCGCAGTTCGTTCCGAAGATGGCGGTGAGTCCTTTCATGAGGGACTCGAAAAAAGCGAATTCTTCCTGGACTCGTTTCAAAAGGAACTCCTCCAAAAAAATATTTAGTTTGTCTGAATTTATGTTATTATACTGTCTGAAAAATCTAACGTCAACAAAAAAAGGAAGGGAGAGACTATCTCATGAACATCAGAAAATATGAAGTCCTGCACCGCATCCACGAACTCGGCGTCGTCGGCATTATCCGGACCCCCGACGTGGCCAACGGTATTTCCTCCGCCGAGGCGATCTTCCAGGGAGGGATCACCGCCCTGGAAGTCTCCACCACATTCCCCGGAGCCCTGGACATCATGAAGAGCGCCGCCGCCTCCCACAAGAGCAGCGGGCTCATCCTGGGCGCCGGAACGGTGGCCGATTCGGAGACGGCAAAACTGTGCATCGACGCCGGGGCCGAGTTCATCGTCTCCCACTGTTTCAGCGAAGAGGTGGCGAAGCTGTGCAACCGCTACGGCGTGGCCTACATGCCCGGCGTGGGCACGGTGACGGAGATTGTCCGGGCCATGGAATGGGGGGCGGAAGTGGTGAAGGCCTTCCCCGGGGAAGTGCTGGGGCCCAAGTTCATCAAGGCGGTCCACGGGCCTCTCCCGAATGCGCAGATAATGCCCATCGGAGGCGTCAGCCCGAACAACCTGGAAGACTGGTTCCTCGCGGGGGCTTTTGCCGTCGGCCTGAGAAGCGCCCTCGTCAAACCTGAGGGGCGGGAGGGGGACTACCCCGCCATCCGGCAGACGGCCGAAGAGATCGTCGCCCGTATCGCCCGGATCCGCTGCCACGTGTAAACACCATGGCCAGGATCGAACGGCTTGACCTCTACAAAGTCCCGCCCCGGTGGCTCTTTCTGAAGATCACCACCGACGGGGGCGTGGAAGGCTGGGGAGAACCCGTGGTCGAGGGACGGGCAGACACCGTGGCGGCGGCCGTGAAGGAGATGGGCGACTATCTCGTCGGCGCGGACCCCACGAAGATCGAGGATCTCTGGCAGACCCTCTACCGGGGCGGCTTCTACCGGGGCGGTCCCATCCTCATGAGCGCCATCTCAGGCATCGAGCAGGCCCTCTGGGACATTACCGGAAAAATGGCCGGCCTGCCCATCCACAGGATGATGGGCGGCGCCGTGCGGGACAAAATGAGGGTCTACTCCTGGATCGGCGGCGACCGTCCCGACGACGTCGTGACGGAGGCCAAAAAGCGGGTCGATGCGGGGATGACCGCCGTCAAGATGAACGGCACGGAGGAAATGGCCTGGATCGACAGCTTCACAAAGGTGGAGGAAGTGCTTGCCCGGGTGCAGGCCCTGCGGGACGCCTTCGGCCATTCCCTGGACATCGCCGTGGACTTCCACGGAAGGGTTCACACCGCCATGGCCCGGGTGCTCATGAAGGAGCTGGAACCCTACCGCCTCATGTTCATCGAGGAGCCTGTGCTGGTGGAGAACCGGGAGGCCTTCAGGGAGCTCCGGCGGCACACCGTCACCCCCATCGCCACGGGAGAGCGGAACTTCGGCCGGTGGGACTTCAAGGACCTCATCACCGGCGGAGGGGTGGACATTCTCCAGCCCGACCTCAGCCATGCGGGAGGCATCTGGGAGGTCCGTAAGATCGCCGCCATGGCTGAAGCCTACGATATCGCCATCGCTCCCCACTGCCCTCTCGGCCCCATAGCCCTGGCGGCGTGCCTGCAGCTCGACTTCTGCACGCCCAACGCCTTCATCCAGGAGCAGAGCCTGGGCATTCACTACAACCAGGGAGCGGACCTGCTGGACTACCTGGAGGACCCGTCAGTCTTCCATTACAGGGACGGACATGTTTCCCCGCCTGAAGGGCCGGGACTGGGCATAGCGGTCAGCGGGGCAACGGTGCTGGAAAAGAGCCGGGTGGGACACAACTGGAAAAACCCGGTCTGGCGGAACGCCGACGGATCGGTGGCAGAGTGGTAGAAGAAGCCGGGGGGACCCAAAGGTCCCCCCGGCTCTTTGTAACGGCCGTATGCTCTACAGGAAGGACGGAAGCCAGAGCACGAGGAAGGGCACGTAGGTGACCAGCAGCACCACCGCGAAGAGAACCACGTACATGGGAAGCAGCTCTTTCACCAGCTGCCCCAGGGAAATCTTGGCGATGGAGTTGGTGACGTAGAGCACCGTACCCACGGGGGGAGTGATGAGCCCCACGCAGAGGTTGGTCACCATGATCACGCCGAAGTGGACGGGATCGAGGCCATAGGCCCTGGCCACGGGCAGGAGGATGGGAACCAGCAGGAACAGGGACGGCGTGAGGTCGATGAACATGCCCACCAGGAAGAGCAGGACATTCAGGATGAACAGGAAGACAAGCCTGTCGCTGGTCAGGCCCGTGATGAAGGCCGTCAGCAGCTGGGGCACCTGTCCCACGGCCAGGTACCAGGTCAGGGCCATGGCGGTGGCGCAGACGAGCATGACCACCCCGGTGTTCAGGGCAGCGGCGCGGAAGATCTCCGGGTAGGCGTTGAACTTCACCCCGTAGACGAAGTAGGAGACGATACAGGCGTAGACCACGGCCACCGCGCCGGCTTCCGTGGCCGTGAATATCCCCCCGAGAACGCCGCCCAGGATGATGAGAGGCAGAATGAGGGCCCAGATGGTCTTGGCGAAGATCCGGAAGAACTCCCGAATGCTGACCCGCTCGCCGGCGGGATACTGCCTTTTCCGGGAGAGATACCAGCAGACCCCCATCAGGGCGAAACCTATGAGGATGCCGGGGATGGCCCCGCCGAGAAACAGTTTCGAGATGGAGATCTGGCCGATGGAGCCCAGGATGATCATGGGGATGCTCGGAGGGATGATGGGCCCGATAATCGAGGAGGCCGCAGTGATGGCGGCGGAAAAACCCCGGTCGTACCCTGATTCCTCCATCATGGGCATTTCCAGGGACCCCAGGGCGGCGGCGTCGGCGACGGCAGACCCGCTGATGCCCGCAAAGAGCATGCTGCCCACCACGTTCACGTAGGCCAGTCCGCCTCTGACCCTGCCGATGAGGGCATTGGCGAAGAGCAGGATGTCCTTCACCAGCCCGGCCCTGTTCATGAATTCACCGGCAAGCATGAAGAAGGGGATGGCCAGGAGAGTGTACACGTCCACCCCCGAGATCATCCGCCGGGCCAGTACCATGGCGTCGGGAGTGCCCAGGACGAACATGAGCACCATGCTCGTCAGCCCGATGGCAAAACCGATGGGAAGCCCTGCAAGCGAAAGGACGAGCAGGGAACCCAGAAAGGTCGAAAGCACAAGCATCAGAGGCTTCCCTCCTTCGCGGGGAACCACGTGTCCTTGAGCTGCTTGACTATCTCCACCAGCATCAGGGCGGACATGATCGGGACGGCGGAATACTGCCAGGCCACGGAGATAAGAAGGATCGACGTCTTCTGGATCCGAATCCGGTAGACGTACTGGGCCCCTCCCACAAGGACAAAGGCCGTGAAGACGAGAATGAGGCCGAGAATGACAGTTCTGTACACCTGGCCGCTCCTGCCGGTGAAGCGGTCCGAAATCATGGTGAACGCGGGGTGCATCATGCGCCTCATTCCGGCGACAAACGCGCTGAAACAAAGCCAGACAAAGGCAAAACGGCTCACCTCGTCCACCCAGGTAAAGGCATGATCAAAATAGCGGAAGAAAACGTTGGTGAAAACCGACAGCACCATGACGATCAGGCTGACGATCATGATCACGTCAATGAGCCGATAGATACCGTCGTACAGCGACTTCCAGATACGCAACCGGAGGTCCTCCCTTCTCAAAGAAAAAAGGGGGCGTACAGAACAGACCGTACGCCCCTGCGAGTTCAGGAACCGCTACTTCTTTTCGAATTTTTTGCCGGCTTCCACGATCTCCCTGTAGATGGGCTCGGCATCGGGGGTCTTCTTCAGGAATTCCTCGATGATGGGTACGGCGGCCTGACGGAAGGGTGCAAGGTCGGGATAGGTGACCTTGAGGCCCTTTTCCTCGGTGAGCCTGATGAGTTCCGCATCGCCCTTCTTGGTGGCCTCGGTGATTTCCTTGATGGACACGGCAACGGCCTTGTTGATGGCGTCTCTCTGGGAGTCGGTGAGGCCGTCCCAGAACTTCTGGTTGACCACGAAATACTGGAATCCGAAGATGTGGTTGGTGATGGCCACGTGCTTCTGCACATCATACCAGCCGGAGTAGTAGGAGGTCTCCAGGGGATTGTCCTGTCCCTCGACGACGCCCTGCTGGAGAGCGGTGAACACTTCGCTCATGGGCATGACCACGGTGCTGAAGCCGAAGCCCTGCATGAGCTTGATGATGACTTCGCCCTGCCAGACCCGCATCTTGATTCCCTTGCAGTCGTCCATGGAGTTGATGGGCTTCTTGTTGTTGGAGATGACCCGGAATCCCCTGGGGAAGGCGCCGAGAATCTTCACGCCGAGGGGCTCGAGGTGCTTGTACACCTTCTGGCCGATGGGGCCGTTGAACACCTCGTCGGCGTGTTCGTAGCTGTTCACGAGGTAGGGAAGCTGGAGGAGCTTGAAGATGTCCACGGTATTCTCCCAGAGATTTCCCGTCATGGCCATCTCGATGGTGCCGAGCTGCACTCCCTCGACGAATTCCTGCTCAGCTCCGAGCTGGCTGTTGGGGTAGACCTGGATCTCGAGCTCGCCGTTGGTCTCCTTTTCGACCATGGGCTTGAAGGTTTCATACAGGACCTTGTTGGCGAAATTCTCCGCGGGGAAATAGTTGGCGATCTTGATGACCTTCGCCGCCGAAGCGGACCCGACGAACGAAACGAGAACAACAAGCGCGAGGAACAGGACACCGGAACGTTTCATCATACTCTTCTCAACCTCCTTGGAATGGAACTGCCTTCCGAAGAAATCCTTCGGATATTCAGCATTCTATATCCCTGAAGCGGGGAAGTCAAAAAAATGCTCCGTCTGCCCCATTCTTTCAGTCGAGATAGGCGATGCGCTTGTTCTTCTCCTCGATGAACCGCTCCCGGAAGAGATGCTCCACTATGAGTTCTATGTCCTCCTTCGTGGCCTGCCCCTGGAAGAGAGTGTCGATGCTTGATGAAAGGGTCTTCCGTGACTTGGGGCGGCGGGTCTTGTCCTGTTTCTTCAGTATTTCCAGTACCTTGGCGTATTTCGGCGCCAGGTCCTTGCTGAGGGTGGGCTTCTCCTTGATGTCCTCCAGGGTGATGATGCGCTTCACCTTCTGGCCGAAGAGGGCCACGTGCTTGATCAGCGGGTCGTATCCCGCGTCCATGGAGACGATGTAGTGGCAGGACGACGGATCGGTATGGTTCTTCGCAAGGTAATAGGCGATATGAAAATCCAGGGCGTTCCGCCCCACGCCGCTGATGGTCACCCACTCCACCCGGTCGCCCATGGGCTGGGTCTTCCTGATGGTCTCCGTGGGTATTTTCTTCTGGTTCTCGCCGAGGAAGATGAGAACCTTCGCGTCCTCGATATTCTCCACCTGGACTCCCGGCAGATTCTCGTAGTCGATGTAAATATACTTCTTCATGGATTCTCTCCCTCTTTCAGAAAGGAAACCACCGCTTCGGCGAATTCCTTCGGTTTTTCCGCATGAATGGAATGGGCTGCTCCCTCAACGGACAGGTACTTCCCCCGGGGAAGCTTTTCTGCCAGTTCCCGCCCGGCGGAAGAGGCAAACAGCAGATCTTCCGCGGCGGAAAGGACCAGCGTCGGAGCACTGACGGAGACGGCAAGGTTCCGGCCGTCGAAGGCGGCGATGGCGTTCACCTGGTTCCGGAACGAGACTGGAGCCTGGGGGAAGGGATAGGAGAGGGCAAACTCCACGGCGCCTTTCACCGTGTCCTTGTCCTCGAAAAAGGCGGGGGAAAAAATCCAGTAGAAGACGGTCCGGAAAAAGCCGGCCGGATCTTCCTCCCTCTCGTACAGGTCGGCCAGATCGGAAAAGAGCAGGGTATTCCTGGAGGAACTTTTTTCACCCGTGGCAGCGAGGACCAGCTTTTTCACCCTGTCGGGGTACCGGGCGGCAAGGCTGAGGGCGGTGAAGCCTCCCATGGAATGGCCCAGCACGTGGACGGGGCCGTACCCGAGATAGTCGATCAGGGCGGCGCAGTCGTCCGCCATGAGATCCACAGAAACCGGCGCGTCCTCCGGAACGGAACGGCCGATTCCCCGGTTGTCCACGACGATCACCCGAAAATGCTCCGACAGGGCGGGCAGAACCGTCTGCCAGCTCGAAACGTCCGACGCCAGGCCGGCGACAAGCAACAAGGGAGGCCCGTCTCCTCCGTGCACCTCATAATACAGCTCCACGTCGCTCAGCATCAGCATGGAAGCCAGGATCAGCGTAGCCATTCCACAACCCCTTTCGGCAGGATAGAAACATCTTAACACCGTTGCCTGCCCGAAAAAAGGGCGAATGTGCCGGTACGTGTTTCCGGCTACCGCTTCATGGTCCTCCAGCCGAGGGATTGGGCCAGCCTGCTCCCGTTGGCGATGAGGACGCAGCGGTCAACGTCTTTCTGCTGCCAGGCCTCGTTGATGGCCTTGCCCAGGCTGTCCAGTGCATCCCGCTGCTCCCGTATTCCCTTATATTCGTTGTAGAGAGCCTTCCGGTTTTCGTTCTCCCGGTTGAAAGCCTCCACCTTCGCGTTGTAATCGGCCTGCCTGAACTTGAACGTCTGGAGCATGGACGAGCGCACCGCCTTGTTCTGCTCGTTCCGGATCGCGTCCGCCATCCTGTCCAGCTCCGCCCGTTCGGCGTCGAGCCGGGCTTTCCTGCTCTTCTGCTGTTCGTCCAGACCCTTTATCCTGTCCGCCTGCTGCTTCATTGTGCCGCCCAGGCGGTTCCGTTCGTTCGATATAGCTTTTCCAAGGGCCTGCAGCTGTTTTTTGGCCCGTTCGACGTACTCCCTGTCAAGATTTTTGTTGTTCCCCCGCTGGATGATTTTCAGCGAGAAGCGGGTCAGGTTGTTCGTCGACGCGAGGATGCTGACCTTGTAGTGATGGTAGGCCGCGTTATTGGCAGGTTTTCCGGAGGGTGCGGTGTAGCTCAGCTCGTGGGATGTTCTCTGGTCGCTTCCAGCCACGGAGTTCTGTGCCCACTCGTTTCCCGCCGGGGTCATGAAGAGAATGTCCACCGATGTAGGGTAGTCCGACCCCACGCTGACCGAAAAGCTGTCGCCGGGATTGCATTTTATCGTGTAGGTGTAGGGATAGGGTCCCCCGACGGTGCCGGAGGTGGAATAGTCCGCGGATGAGGGCTGAACGGCGGCACAAAGGACACACAGTGCAGAAAGCAGGACAAACAAAGACGTTCTGGGGATGTTCGTTTTTTTCATATCGCTCTCCTTTCCGGGGGGTGAGCACAACCGTCTCTCAAAGATCCAGCCAGGCGTTCCCCATTCCATACCGTATCTTATCGGCATTGTCTATAAAGAGACTCTCCATCACGTCATTCAGATACGTGTAGCTTGTTATGGAACCGCCGTCCGCGGCGACTGTCACGTAGACAAGATCGCCCTTTTCGGGGTAGAAATATATGGTTCCGCCCGCCGGGGGCTGCTGCCACGAATGGTCCACGGAGTAGCAGGTACCCGAAAACAGTTCCGGCACCCCCTCCGACATCGGGTGCCGCAGTCTGAAAACGACACTTTTCCATGTACTCTGCCTGTCGGTCTCCAGCGTCTTTACCTCTTCCACCACCGCCGTCGCCCTGATCTTCGACTGCTCCGACATCCGGGAGTACACTTCCGGCGGCATCACGCTCTCCGCCGGAAAACAGAATGCGGAAAAAAGAAAAACCAGCACTGATGCAGCGATTCTGCAACGATTCATCCGCTTCCCTCCTCTCCCGAAGTATTTTCTTCCTGCTTGTGCCGTCTTCGGGAACAGCATCCTGAGACACTTTTCCGCTGCGGCATCCGCCGCAGTTTCCGCCGATGACGGCTTATCCCTGCCCGGCCTGTTTCGAAGTGAACCGGCATGATGACGGCAATTGACGTGACAAATTACAATTAACTCAATGTTATAATATCATCCGGTCCGTTGAAGCTCAAGGGAAGGGGGTTCTCCGGTGAACGGGAAAAAAGGATGGATTCTTCTCTGCATTCTGTGGGCAGGATCGGTGCTTTTCGCCGGTGCTCCGGCCGGAGCGTCGCTTCCTTCGGGGGAGGAACTCCGGGTGCGCCCCGCCCCGGCCTTCGTCTCGGGTACGGGAGTGAACGTAAGGTCCGGCCCGTCCACGGCATTTAAAAGCCTGGGAAAGCTGGACGGCCAGGATTCTGAAGAACTGGCGGCAGTAGACGCGGCCCGGGGAGAGGACGGAAAAACATGGTTCCTGATTCTTTCCGCAAAAGCCGGGGAAGGATGGATCCGGGGGGATTTCCTCAGGTTCGAGGGGCTGGACGATTCCCTGTGGCGTCTCTTCACCCGAATCCGCCGGGATCTCGGCGTCACACCTGTCATGGCCGTTTCTCGCCTGGGAAAGCCGGACACAACAAAAAGCCGGTCCTTCCGCCCTGAAGACAGGCCGGAGGATGTCACCGAGACGGAAATGGTCTACCCCGAAGGAACCCTGGTGTTCTGGAGTATGAAGGACGGCGCCTTTCTCGTGTCGGCTGACTTCACGGGAAGAATCGACGGCTTCGGTGAGGTCGCCTTCGGAGCGGACGCTGACGCAGTTGAGAAACTGCTCGGGCCGCCTCACGGGGTGCGGAACCGGGTATGGACCTACCACTCGGGCATGAGCCGGATCCACATCCGCTTCGACATGGACGGCCGTGTCGACCGGCTGATTCTCGAACGGGATCCTTACTAGGAAAGCAACATGACGAAGGCCCCGGCATTCTTGCCGGGGCCTTCGTTTTTCACCGGATAAATCCCAGCATTCTCGGCAGGAAAAGAGAAATGGGGGCGACGTAGGTTACGAGGAGAAGCACCCCGAGCAGGGCTGCCACAAACCGCATGGATGCCGCGGACACTCTTTCCAGGCTCAGCCCCGTGATGCCGCAGCTCACGAAGAGGCAGACCCCCACCGGCGGAGTGGCCATTCCGATGGCCAGGTTCAGCACCATCATGAAGCCGAAATGCAGGGGGTGGATTCCCAGCTTCACCGCTATAGGGGCAAGGATCGGGGCGAGGAGAATGATGGCCGCGCCTGTTTCCATGAACATCCCCACGATGAGGAGCAGGATGTTCACGATGAGAAGGAATACGTAGGGGTTCGACGTGGCCGAAAGAAACATCGACGAAAGTTTCACCGGAATCTGGTTCGCCGCGATAACCCAGGCGAACACGTTGGCCATGGAGATAATCAGCAACACCGCGCCGGTGGTGATGCCGCTCTGGAACAGAATGTGGGGCAGATCCCTCCACGTTATTTCCCTGAACACGAACTTGCCGACGAAAAAGGCGTAAATGACCGCCACAGCCGCAGCTTCGGTAGGTGTGAACACCCCTCCGAGAATCCCTCCCAGGATGATGATGGGAGCCATCAGCGCCCAGATGGAAGACCTGAACTCATGGGCGACCCGTTTGGAAGAAAACCCTTCCGACTTAGGGTAGTTCCGTTTTTTCGAAACGCGGTAGACCACTATCATGAGGGCGATGCCCATGAGAATCCCGGGGATGAAGCCTGCCGCAAACAGCCCTCCCACCGAGACATTCACCGAAACGCCGTAGATGACCATGATGATGCTCGGGGGAATGATGGGGCCGATCACCGACGACGTCGCGGTGACCGCGGCGCTGAAGTCGACGTCGTAGCCGTTCTTTTCCATGGAGGGGATCATGATCGATCCTATGGCAGACGTGTCCGCCACTGCGGAGCCGCTGATGCCGGCGAAAATCATGGACGCCAGGATATTGGCGTGGGCAAGGCCGCCCCTGATGTGCCCCACGAGACTGTCGGCAAAGGCGATGATCCGTGCCGTGGTGCCTCCCCGGTTCATGAGATCCCCCGCGAGAATGAAAAAGGGGACCGCCATGAGAGGGAAAGAATCGATTCCAGCAAACATCCTCTGCGCCACGAGCTGCATCGGCACACCCATGGCGAAAATCACCGCCATGCCGGTCATGCCGAGGACCAGGGCAAGGGGGATGCCGATGATGAAGCAGAGAAGAAATACTCCCGTCATGAGGACCGTCATTGCCCGGCACCTTCCTTTCCCTTCAGCGCCGCTTCAAGCTCCAGGTCCGCCGTGGAGAGGGACCGTGAGGACCGGCTCAGGACGAGAAAAAGCAGGTGCAGGAACATGTACACCGAGCCGACGGGAATGGCCAGGTAGGGTATCCACATGGGAAAGTCCATGGCGGGAGACGTCTGGCTCCAGAGGCTTATCATGAGGTTCACGCCCTGGACGGTAACTGCCGCGAGAAACACCATTACGGCAAGCTCCGCGGCGAAGGTGACTTTCCGCCTCAGTCCTTGCGGCAGCCGGTCCATGAACAGGGTCACTCCGATATGCCTTCCCTTCCCCATGGCGTACCCGGCACCGAGAAACGTCACCCAGACCATCATGTACCTCGCGGCTTCCTCAGACCACCGGATGGGGTCGTTGAGCACAAACCTGTAAAAGACCGCCAGAAAGGCTATGATTCCCATGCCCCCCATGAGAGCGGCCACGAGGACGAAAGCGGCACGGTCAAAAACTGCGAGAATCCTTTGAAGTACTTTCACTTCTCCACCTCTCCTTCAGAGCGAAAGGGGGACAGGGCGGCTGCCCGCCCTTCCCCCGGCAATCAGTGCTGTTCTTTCAAAAAGCACGGTTCCTTTTCGGAAATTTACTTCAGCATCTCCGCCATCTTGGCCTCTGCCGCCGCCACCGCTTCCAGGGCTTCCTTCACCCACTGCTCGCCCGCCTGGGACTTCACGTAGTCGAGCACGGGAGGCTGGGAGACGGAGCGGAATTCGTTGAGCTGGGCAGCCGTGGGGACATAGACGGTCATTCCCTTTTCCGTCACGTTGAGAATGCCCGACTGGACCTGCCGCTCGGAAATGGCCCTCTGGGCGATGTTGAAGAGCTGGGCTCCCTCGTACAGGGCCGCCTTCTGGTCCTCGGACAGCTTTTCCCACACCTTGTCGTTGACGAACATAATCAGGGGGTTGTACAGGTGGCCGTCAAGGATGGTGTGCTTCTGCACCTCGTAGTACTTGCCGTTGTTGGTCAGGGTCATGGGAAGCTCGCAGCCGTCCACCACACCCTGCTGGAGGGCCATGTACAGCTCGCCGAAGGCCACGGGGGTGGGAGAAGCGCCGAGGGCCTCCACCATCTTCATGTGGGCGGGGTTCTCCATGGTCCTGATCTTCAGGCCCTTCATGTCCGCCACGGACTTGATCTGCTTCTCGCTGGTGACAAAGTGCCGGTAGCCGTTTTCGCTGATGGCGAGGGTCCGGATGCCGGTGACCTTCCGCATTTCCTCCATGAGTTTCCTTCCGAAGGGTCCGTCAAGAACTTCCCACGCCACGACCTGGTTCGGGAACAGATAGGGGATGTCGAACACCATGATGGGTTTGAACAGGGTGGGAACGGGCCCCGTGGTGATGGTCCCGAGCTCGATGGTCCCCATCTTCAGTCCCTCGAGGATCTCCTTTTCGCTGCCGAGCTGGGAAGCGTGGAACACCTCGATCTTCACCGACCCGCCGGTCTTGTTCTGCACGTGGTTCCGGAACAGCTCGACAGCGATGACCGTCCGGTCCTCCGGGTCCGCCGGGCCGGCGTTGGCCAGCTTCAGCGTCACGTTCGCCGCAGCGGCGGCTCCTGCAAGGGACACTACCAGAACAAGGGCGCACAACACTTTCATCATTTTTTTCATTCTCTCTCTCCAACCTTTCTTTTAAATCTTGGTAAATTTGCCATAGCATTATAAACTAAAGTTCGAGTTCTGCAAGTGGCAATCTGCCCGAATTCGCTGTAGACTAAAAAAAGATATTGTCAGGCGGCATAGAGAATATTTTTCAGTCGGGGACAGGCTTCGCAGGATATTTCACCGGAACGGCACAAGAGAGACAGGTTCCATGACGGCACTATTCCCTTGCGGAGGAAACGTCGATACTCAAACTGCAGAACCGCGCTTCGCTGTTTTTTTGAGTGTTCTGCAGAGGCTCAACGGATCATTCCAGGAGGTTTTTCCTATGAGCGACATGCGAATGGCCAACATTGACAAACTGACCAGGGAAATAGAGAAACTCCTCTCCGGGGAGGACGTTTCGGAACATTTGCCTCCGGCTCCCGAGGACCGGGACGCGTCCTGGGAGATACGTGTTTCGGACGACCGTCTTGCGGTCTATCTTGACATGTACCCCTCCACGGGAGACGGGGCCCCTCCCGATGCGGCAAAAATCTGCGGAAAACTGGCAGCCATGGGGGTGCGGAATGTGGACCAGGACAGGGTGATGGCCCTGTCGACCCTGTGCGGGGAAGGCTATCCGGCCTCAGGGGAGGATTCGCTCGTCGCCCGGGGCATTCCCCCGCAGGCCCCCGTTCCGGGAGAAATAGAGTTCCTTGTCCTCATGGAAAGAGCGCAGCGAGCGGAGGATGACGACACCCCCATCGACTGGAAAAACCTCTGGATAACCCCGTCGGTACATGAAGGAGACGTCATCGCCCGCATCCATCCCCCGAAAGAAGGAACCGACGGAATCGACGTCTTCGGCAACCCGATCACCGCCGTCTCCCATACAGTCAACCGCATCCGCTACGGCGACGGCGTCACCGTGGCGGAAAGCGGGGACGGGACCGTGGAGATCGTCTCGGCACGGATCGTGGGGCAGCCCGTTTTCCGGGACAATATGCTGGATGTGCTTCCCCTGCTGATAATCAACGGCGACGTGGACATCACGACCGGCAATATCGACTTTTCCGGCTCCGTCCTGGTGACAGGCTCAGTGCTGGAGGGCTTTTCCGTCAGGGCGGAGAGGGAGGTGACCGTGCAGGGATGGGTATACAACGCCCGCATTCAGGCAGAAGGCAGCTGTGTCGTCAGGGGCGGCATTACGGGAGAACGGGCTTTCATCTCCGCAGGGGAGGACATCCGTATCGGCGTGGTCGAACACGCCGCCGTCAGCGCTTCCCGCAAGCTGGAGGTCTTCGGTTACGCTCTTTCCGCCACGCTCGAAGCGGGGGAGTCTGTCTACGTCCAGGGGAGAAACCGCAGGGGCATCGTCAGCGGAAGCTGTACCGCCGGCAACTCCATCGAGGCCATCTCCGCCGGCTCCCCCATGGAGTCGCCCACCGTTCTCGAAGTGGGGCGCGACCCGTTCCGCCTCCGGGTAATCCAGGAACTCGAACGGAAACAGGAGGTTTTTCTGGACATGCAGAAAAAGATTGAGAAAGCCATTCTCTCCATCAAGAGGAACGGACCTTCCCTCGACCTCAATGTCCTTACGGAGGAAGAGAAAGGCAAACTCGCCCTCCTTGTGCACTACCACGGCAGAATGAAGGCTTCCGCCGCAGAGCTGGGCGCCAGGATCGACAATGAAAAACGGGCCTCCCTGGGCGAACACCGGGTTCTGCCCCGCGTCCGCATCCGGGACAGAATTTACCCCAACGTCACCCTGAAAATCTGGGGGCAGAACCTGGTGATCAAACAGCAGGAATCCCACGTTTCTTTCACTATGGACAGGGACCGGGGACAGATAGCGAGAGGCGTTTTCTGAGGGCGAAATGTCCCGAAGGAGGTATGGAGCGATGGAAAAGTGGAATAACGATCTGCTCAAGGAAATTGAGGCAATTGCCTCCGCGGCGGAACTGCATGCGGACGGGGACTCTTCCGAGGACGGAAAAAGGGTGCCCGAGGAAGGCTTGGTATTAAATGAGGTTCGCCACTACTCCACGTCGAGCGGTGTGGCGATCTGCCGGATGATGTACGATCCGGAGGGGGGTCCCGAAGACTTCATCCTGGAAAAGGTCAACCCCGCCTTCTGTTCCCTCTTCGGTGTCACCCGGCAGAACGCCGAGGGGAGGACGGGCAGGGACTTTTTCGTCGACGGGAAGGCCCTCCGCGGTCTTGGCACTCTGGACCGGGTCCTCAGGGAGGGAGAGACCGCGTCGTACCTTTTCTACCTCGAAAAATTCGGCAGAGTGTTTGACATCCTCGTGTTTTCTCCCGGGGGCGACACGATCTGCATGGTGTGTTCCGATGCCTCCAAGCAGGCATCCGGAGAGCGGGAGCGCCGGGAGAACCAGCGTTTTACCGAGAGCGTCTTCGAAAGCGTTGATGTATGGATTACCCTGCTGGACGGAGGGGGAGGGATCGTCTTCTGGAACGCCACGGCGGAGAGATTGTCCGGGATTTCTGCCGACGAAGCCCTCTCGGGGAGGCTTTCTTTCTGGGACAGACTGCTCCCCGACAGCCGGTACCGAAAATTCATCCTCGAAAAAGTGGAAGCCTGCCGGAAGGGCAGCGTTCCCGAGGTCCGGATTGAAACCGGAATTCGGACGGCGGACGGAACGGACCTGTACCTGGAGTGGACAGTCCGCCTCTGGCACTTTAAGGACACGGGCACGGAAGGCCTTCTGCTCCTGGGGCGGGACGTCACGGAGATCCGCCGGCTGGAGGGAGAGCTTCGGGAAAGCGAGCGCCGGTATGCCGCCGCCTTCCGCGAAACCTGGGTCCCCATGTTCATCGTCGATCCGGAGACATGGACCGTCACCGACTGCAACGACGCCGCCCTCGCCTTCTACGGCTATTCCAGGGAAGAGATGGTCGGCAAGAAAAACACCCTGTTCAACATGCAGCCCCCCGAGGAGCTGAGCATCAACCTGGAAAAGGCGAAGACGGGACAGGAAGGCCGGTTCGTCTTTCCTCACCGCCTGAAAAACGGTGAAATCCGTACGGTGGAGGTATTTGCGTCCCCCATCCCATTCCGCGGAACCCACTGCATCTTCTCCATCGTTCACGACATAACCGAAAAGCAGCGCCTCGAAGAACAGCTCCGTTTGCTCTCTTTCGACAGTTCCCTGGTGGCGAAAACCCTCGCGGGCATTCTGGAAAGCTCGCCCAATTACCTGTACGTTTTCGACCGGGAAGGAAAACTGCGTTTCGCCGGAGAGCGGGGGGCCGCCCTCTTCCATCGGACGCCGGAGGAGATGACCGGCCTTTCCTGGAGGCAGCTCGGCGTTCCCGAAGACCGGGCAGGCCTGTTCACTGAACACCTGGAACAGGTTTTCTCCACAGGAAAAGGGACTACCGGAAAAATCTCCCTTCCCGCCGCCAACGGCGACATATCGATGGAGTTCGCCCTGAACGCGACCTGCAGGGACGACGGAAGCGTCGACAAGGTATTCTGCCTGATGAGGAACGTTCAGTAAAAGGTGAAAGGCGGTGGGCCATGGACGAACTGCGCATGGCGAACCTTGAGAAGCTGGTGAGAGAAGTCGACCATTTTCTCTCCGCCGTGAAGGATTCCGGAGTGCTGCCGGTGGAGGACAGGGATGGGTCTTGGAAACTCCGGATCTCGGAAGATCATATGTCGGCATGGCTGGAAACCTACCCTTCCGTCGGGCGGGGAGCTCCCCTGGACGCCGTGAAGATCATCGACGCCATCGAGGAAACGGGAATTCTGCACCTGGACCGGGAAAAGGTACGCCAGATCGTGGAACGATGCAACGAGGGAATCGAAACGACGGGAGAGAATGCCCTCGTGGCGTCCGGCACCCCTCCCCGGAACCCCGTGGAGGGAACCGTTGAATTTCTCGTACCCTTTGAAAAGACCAGGCTGATCGACGAAAACGACGAACGGTCCGTAGACTGGAAAAAACTCTGGACCATACCCACAGTCCATGCAGGTACGGCAATAGCCCGAATCCACCCTCCCCGGGAAGGCGCAGCGGGTCTTGACATCTACGGCACTTCAGTTCCGCCGCCCCGCCCGGCACCCTTCCGGGTGAGGTACGGCGAAGGGGTCATCGTCTCCGAGGAGAACGGCGTGACGGAAGTCCTCACCGCCCGGGACCTGGGTCAGCCCGTGTACCGCAGCGGCGAGCTCGATGTTCTTCCCGTACTTGTGGTGGAGGGCGATGTCAACATGCTGTCGGGGGACATCGATTTCATTGGCACCGTCATCGTAAGAGGTTCCGTGACCGCAGGCTTTTCGGTGAAAGCGGGCAGGGACGCGGCCGTTTCGGGTTCCGTCTTCAATGCCTTCGTCGAGGCGGCCGGAAACTGCATCGTCGAGGGCGGGATTGTGGGCGAACACTGCGAAATCAGGGCGGGAGAGGATATAAGGGCCGGGTTCGTGGAATACGGCCTTCTGATCGCAGGCGAAAACATCGAAATTTTAGGGTACACACTCTTCGCCGCACTGGAGGCGAGACAGTCCGTCCTGGTGCAGGGGAAGAACAGGAGGGGAATCATCGGCGGCGTCACCACGGCGGGAACCATGATCAAGGCGCTTTCCGCCGGTTCCGCCATGGAGCCGAAAACCCTTCTGGAAGCCGGGAGAGATGCCATCAGGAGCAGGACAATCGGGGAACTGGAGTCGAAACTGAACGAACTTGAAAAAATGATGAAGAAGATAGAAATGGCAATGCTCTCCCTCAGACCTGCAACCGGCGCATTTGATCCCCAAAAACTATCAGAAGAAATAAGGGGGAAGCTCCTCCTTTTGGCGGAGTGCCACAAGAAGGTGGAATCAAAAAAGGCGGAGCTCGCGATGAGAATCCAAGACGAGAGACGGTCGATGCTGGCTGAAAGAAAAGGGTCGCCGGTGATCAAAATACGGGACAGGATTCACGCGAACGTGACGGTAAAGATATGGGAGTCCCAGGTGACCGTATCTTTGACTGAATCCTCCGGGACCTATTCTTTCGACCGGAAGACCGGTACCGTACAAAAAGGCGGGTTCTGAGGGGAAGGGATTCGCCTGAAAGGGGCTGATATCTTGAGCAACGGGGAAGACAGCCTTCGGGAAACGATGGAGGATCTGAGCGAGATCATCCGGAAGGCGGAAGAGGAGGAAACGCCGGACAAGTATTTTTCGGAAGAAAATGAACAGTCGCTGTGCAAGGCGCTTTTATGGAACATGGAGCAGGCGGTTGCCGTACACCGTCTTCTTTACGACGACACAGGAAAAGCCGCCGATTACCTCTGCGAGAAGGTCAATCCAGCCTTTGAAGCAGTTTCAGGCATTCCACAGGAAGAGTATGTGGGAAAAAAAGGGAGCGACCTGTTCGGGGAGACAATTCCCTATTTCGACATTTTCGTCCGCGTCGCCGAGACTGGGAGAAAGATACAGTTCAAAGCATATTACCCGGAGGTCGGCAGATTTTTCGACATGTGGGCTTTCTCGCCCGAGTGGGGGAGGTTCGCCCTGCTCTTTACGGACGCGACCCGCTCGGTCCTGGCGGAGAGAGAACATCAGCTCGACCATAGCTTCCTGGGCGGAATAATGGATAACGTCAACTTCTGGCTGATGGTCTTCGACGACCGCCGGAACATGCTCTTCTGGAACAGGACGGCCGAGAGGCTGAGCGGGTATTGCTCCGAGGAGGCCCTGTCTCCGGCCTGCCCCATCCTTGAAAAGCTCTTTCCCGAACAGGACGGCCGCGAATCCGTGCTGGAAGAGATGAAGAAGATGGCCTATTCCACTGAAGACTCTCCGGGGGAACTGAAGACAGACGTGGCCGTCCGGGGCGGAACCCGCACGATCGCGTGGACATGCAGCCTCTGGAAGAGCGAGGAGGAGGGCCAAAGCGGCATTATCGCCGCAGGACGTCCCGTGGCCGGCAACCGGAGTGCATAACGGGAAACACCGTTCAGTGCACAGGAAGACGTCCGGGATGCTTCTCTGTACCCATACGGCGTCTCAGTTTATTGTCCATGGTGTGTCAGGCTTCAAAAACTCGTTTGTAGGGAGGATAAATATAATGAACTGCCTCGCTTTGCTCGGAAGCCCAAGAAAAGACGGCAACACCGCCAGGCTCCTCGCCTCCTTTCTGGAGGGGGCGGCTTCGGAAGGACACACGGTGCGCACCGTCCGCCTCCAGGAGAAGAAAATCCTGCCCTGTACCGGCTGCGACGGCTGCAAGAAAGACGGGAAGGGAACGGGCAGATGCGTCCTCACTGACGACATGGCCGGCCTGTACCCGGCGGTGCTCGAGGCGGACGTCATCGTCCATGCCTTCCCCGTCTACTGGTGGTCTATGCCCGCCCAGACAAAACTCTTCCAGGACAGGCTCTACGCTCTCGACTACGCCCTCTTCAGCGGAAAGAAAATGTACTTCCTGACCACCTACGGAGGAGAAGACCCCAACTCAGGCCCCGATATCGTGGAGCGGACCTTCCGGGACGTCTGCGACTTTCTCGGCATGGAGTTCCGCGGCAGCCTCGGCGTATGCTCAGGATCCCTCCCCGTCCAGGAAAACACGTCCATCCTCGAAAAGGCGTTCCGGATGGGCGCCGGTATCTGAGGCAGGCCCTCCTCTACTCCGCCCTCACCACCGCCCCCTTCGCCGCCGAGGACGCCAGCCGGGAGTACAGGGCCAGGTGTCCCCGGGTGACCTTGGGGGCGGGTTTTTTCCACGATGCAAACCTTTCCCAGATCTCCCCGTCTGAAACGTGGAGGTGCAGGGTGCCTTCGATCACATCGACGGTGATTTTGTCTCCGTCCCGGACGATGGCCAGCGGGCCGCCCTCCGCCGCCTCGGGAGAGATGTGCCCCACGAAGCACCCGTTGTTCGTCCCCGAAAACCGGCCGTCGGTCACCAGGGCGGTGCTTTTGTTCAGACCCATGCCGTAAAGGTACTTCATGGCCCGGTACATCTCCCGCATGCCCGGGCCGCCCTTCGGCCCCTCGTAGCGGATCACCACCACGTTTCCAGCCTGGATTTTTCCGGCCAGGATGGCGGCGTTCGCGTCGTCCTCACTGTCGAACACCCGGGCCTCGCCGGTGAACACGTGAAGGGAAGGATCGATGGCCCCCGGCTTGGTCACCGCCGTGTCGGGGGCGAGATTCCCCCTGAGGACGGCGATGCCGCCCCGGGGCGAGAAAGGGGCTTCAAGGGTCTTCATCACATCGTCGTTCTCCGGGAAGGGGAAGACACAGGCCGAAACGTTCTCCTCCACCGTCCTGCCCGTACAGGTGAGGGCGTCTTTCTGCAGCAGGGGCATCATTCTCTTCAGCATCCTGGGGATGCCCCCGGCCATCCAGAAATCTTCCGTATTCCACTTCGACGCCGGGTTGACCCGCACGATCTGGGGCGTCTCGGGACCAAGGCGGGAGAAGAGGTCCATGACGTCCACACCGGCCTCCGCCTCGGCGGCGATGGCCGCCAGGTGCATCACCGCGTTGGTAGAGCCGCTCATGGCGAGGGTCGCCCGGACGGCGTTTTCGATGGAAAGTCCGTTGAGAATCTTCCGGGCGGTGAGTCCCTCCCGGGCCATGCGGCAGATGACCTCGCCCGTCTCGCAGGCGAGACGAAGCCGCTCCGAGTGGACCGCCGGAATCAGGGCCGCGCCCGGCAGGGTCATGCCGAGGACTTCCGCGAGGCAGCACATGGTGTTCGCCGTGCCGAAGAAGGAGCAGGACCCGCAGGTAGGGGCGCACAGATTCTCCAGGGACCGGAACCTCTCCTCGGATATCTTCCCTGAAGCCAGCATCCCGAGGGCTTCGTGAAGAGACGTCTCGTCGGTCTTCCGGCCGTCGAACTCCACCCCGCCGAGCATGGGCCCGCCGGTGATCATGATGGCCGGGATGTCGAGCCTGGCCGCCGCCATGAGCATGCCGGGAACGATCTTGTCGCAGGAAGCGAGGAGGACCAGTGCGTCCAGGTGGTGAGCCTCCGCCACAAGCTCGATGGAATCGGCGATGACCTCCCTCTGGGGCAGAATGAAGTGCATTCCCCGGTGCCCTTCGCAGACGCCGTCGCAGGAAGCGATGACGCCGAATTCCGCCGCCACTCCCCCCGCCCTGTGGATGCCCTTCTTCACCTGCTCGCTGACCATGTTCAGGTTGAAATGGCCCGGAACGAGGGTATTCCAGGAATTGGCGATGCCGATCACCGGCCTGTCGCCGAAATCGCCGTCGCAATACCCCATGGATTTCCACAGCGCCCGCGCCCCGGCGTTCTGGGGACCGGCGAAAACCTCGGAACTTCTCCACCCCTTCGACATGCTTATCCTCCTCAGTGAAAATTCGTCGTTTTCAAAATTCATGGTAGGTGAAGAACCTGCGGCAGTCAACGGGGGAATTCAGGCCCGCCGCCCTCCGCCTGGGTATCATGGATTGCTGTCATCCTGAGGCCGGTTACTGGGCCGATCGCGTCCCCGAAGGGGGAGGATCTCGGTTTTGATTCTGGAGAGAACCAAGCCCGAGATCCTTCGCTCCGCTCAGGATGACACCCCTGTTGTCCCGAACGAGCGAAGCGAGGAGGGACCTGCTTTTGGCTCCATTGCCTCAAAACAAGACCCTTCGCTCCGATCAGGATGACAAGCGCCCCCGGAATTCCCGCCGCGTCGGGGATGAAAAAGCAGGCCCTTCCCGGCTCATTCAATACGCCAGGAACATTTCGCAAATTTTCCTCAAAGGGGCTATAATTTCCGAGGGAAACTTCCTGTCCTTTTCCGGGTACGGCCTTTCTCCCCCGCTGCCGGGGGTATCCTGTCCGAAATTTAAGGAGGATGTCATGAAGAAAGCCTATATTGTGGGAACCTGCGACACGAAGTATGAAGAGCTCGCCTTTGTCCGGGACATCATTGCCGGGAAGGGCGTGGGGACCGTCCTGGTGGACGTGGGAACAAAGCCCCACGGAAACCCCGTGGACGTGACGGCAGCCGAAGTAGCCGCATGCCATCCTTCGAAGCCCGGCTTCCTCTCATCCGCCAGGGAGCGGGGAGAGGCCGTGGGCGCCATGGGCGAGGCCCTGGCGGCCTTCCTTCCCGCAAGGGATGACCTCGGCGGGGTCATCGGCCTCGGCGGCTCGGGCGGAACGTCCATCATCACCTCCGGCATGAGAATGCTGCCCCTCGGAACGCCGAAGATTATGGTCTCCACCATGGCCTCGGGCAACGTGGCCCCCTACGTGGGCCCCAACGACATCGCCATGATGTATTCCGTCACCGACGTGTCGGGGATCAACAGGGTCTCCAGGGTGGTCCTGGCGAACGCCGCCAACGCCCTCGCAGGCATGGTGAGCGGCCCCGTCCCCCACGGCAAGGACCGGCCCCTTCTCGGCATGACCATGTTCGGCGTCACCACCCCCTGCGTGGACATGGTCCGCCACGCCATGGAAAAAGACTTCGACTGCCTCGTCTTCCACGCCACCGGCACCGGCGGCCAGTCCTTCGAAAAACTCGTGGACTCGGGCATGATGAAGTGCGTCCTTGACATCACCACCACGGAAATCTGCGACCACCTCATGGGCGGCGTCCTCTCCGCCGGGGAAGGGCGGCTCGATGCCTTCATCCGGACCGGAATCCCCTACGTGGGCTCCGTGGGGGCCCTGGACATGGTAAACTTCGGGGCCATGGACACCGTGCCCGAGAAATACAGGGACAGAAAGCTCTATGTCCACAACCCCCAGGTGACCCTCATGCGCACCACCCCGGAGGAGAACGCCCGCATGGGCGAATGGATCGGGGAAAAACTGAACAGGTTCCCCGGGCCCGTGCGCTTCCTGCTGCCCCTGAAGGGCGTCTCCATGATTGACGCACCGGGGCAGGCCTTCCACTGGCCTGAGGCGGACGAGGCTCTCTTCTCCGCCCTTGAGCGCACCTTCAGGCAGTCGAACCATCACCGCCTGGTGAAGCTGCCCCTGAACGTGAACGATCCCGAGTTCGCCGCGGCCCTCGTGGAGAACTTCCGGGAACTTCATCCATAAACCAAAGGGAAGGGAAGGGATTTCATGAAACGGTTCACCCGTACCGAACTTCTGGCCCGCTTCCATGACATGGCGAAAAAGAAGGAGCCCATCATCGGCGGCGGAGCCGGCACAGGAATCTCCGCCAAGTGGGAAGAGGCCGGCGGCATAGACCTCATCGTCATCTACAACTCCGGCCGCTACCGCATGGCGGGACGGGGTTCCCTCGCGGGACTCCTCGCCTACGGCAACGCCAACGACATCGTCAAGGAGATGGCCTACGAAGTCCTCCCCGTGGTGAAGAAGACGCCGGTCCTGGCTGGCATCAACGGCACCGACCCCTTCGTCATCTGGGACAGGTACTTCGACGAGCTGATCTCCCTCGGCTTCGCCGGCGTGCAGAACTTCCCCACCGTGGGGCTCATCGACGGGGTCTTCCGGGCCAACCTGGAAGAGACCGGCATGGGGTACGCCCTTGAAGTGGAGGCCATCCGGGCCGCCCACGAGCGGGACCTCCTCACCACCCCCTACGTCTTCAGCGAAGAGGACGCCGTGGCCATGACGAAAGCCGGAGCGGACATCCTTGTGTGCCACATGGGGCTCACCACCAAGGGATCCATCGGCGCCAAGACCGCCAAGACCCTCGACGAATGCGCCGTCCTCATCGAAAAATGGGCGAAGGCGGCCAAAAAGGTCCGCAAGGACGTGATCGTCCTCTGCCACGGAGGCCCCATCGCCATGCCGGAAGACGCCTCCTTCATCCTCAAAAAATGCAGGAACGTCCACGGGTTCTACGGCGCCAGCTCCATGGAGCGCCTGCCCACGGAGACGGCCATCAAGGCCCAGACGGAAGAGTTCAAGAAGATCACTTTCTAGGAAACGAACCGGCACCGCAGACAGAAAAGGAGGGAACGCCATGCCCAGAGTGTATTACAGCACCATCATTTCAGCCCCCATCGAGGAAGTATGGGAATACGTGAGGGACTTCAACGCCCTGCCCAAGTGGCATCCGGGGATCAAGGCCAGTGAAATCGAGGGCGGATGCGGCCCCGAATGCACCGCATGCGTGGGAAGCGTCCGCCATTTCCAGCTCGCCGACGGCTCCTGGATGAGAGAGCAGCTTCTCTCGCTCTCCGACGCCGATTTTTCCGTCACCTACACTATCCTGGAAACAGGCATGAAGCTGAAGAACTACGTGGCTTCCCTGAGCCTCGCGCCGGTCACAGCCACCGATGAGACCTTCGCCGAATGGGAAGCCGTCTTCGACGTCACCGACCCGGCCGCGGAGGAGGAGACCACGGACATCGTCTACGGAGTATTCAGTTCGGGACTCGAAAACCTGGATGAAATGCTCATGGAGGAGTTCGAAGGCGATTCCTGCTGCGGATGCGGCGAAGGGGAATGCGGCGGCTGCGGCTGCGGAGAGGAATAACCTGAAGGTTCCGGGACCGGGCGCATGCGTCCGGTCCCTCTTTTTCAGAAGGGGATGGAGGATATGAAAAAAAGAACAGCCGTTCTCGCCTTTCTGCTTCTTTTCCTTGCCGGCGCCGGAGAAGGCGCGGGCTGGTACAACATGTACACGGGAGGGGTCTGGAACAACCCCGGATCCTGCCTTATCGACACCATGATCTACAACAAGACCATGGCCAACGCCACACTGAAGACCATGCAAAAAAATCAGTCCCAGGGAACCCGGCCCCAGAAGCAGACTCCGCAGGCACCCCAGGCTTCCCGGGCACGCCCCACCACCTACCGGCCGTCGGGAAAGCCCTCCCCCGTTCCGTCCGCCCTCGCCCGGACGCTCACCGACAGGAAAGCGGACAGGGACACCATGACCGCCTTCTTCAACGAGGCGCTGGCGAACTACGGGGACTACGCGCGGCAGGCAAAGCGCCCCAATGACCTTGGACTCGCCATGGCCTTCTTCTTCGGGGTGTGCATCGGCATCACCACAGACAACCAGGTGGACGATCCGGCCATATTCGCCGCCGCCCGGCAGATGGACGTGGTCCTCGCCGAACAGACGGGCGTCGGCTCCGCCCCCGATGCGAAAAAGGAGGAAATGGCCCACACCCTGGCCTGCCTCGCCACCTTCGCCCTTGCCGGCGTGACCCAGGCGGAGGAGGAAGGCAACCCTGAAGGGGCGGAATCCTTTCGGGAACTGGCACGGCAGTCCATGAGCGAAGTTTTCGGCATCGACGTGGACAGAGTGAAAATGGACCACGGAGGGCTCCGGATACTGGACTGAGCACCCGGTAAACAGAATGGTTTGACATCCCGAGCGAAGTGTATGTTTTGTCATCCCGAGCGAATGCTCGGGATCTCGCCTTTGCTGTCGTTCTGAGCGAAGCGAAGAACCTCGCTCTTGCTGTCGTTCAGAACTGAACGGTTGATCGCGGTCGCATTTGTTTGCCATCCAGAACGACCGAAGGGCGGAGGGATCTCGCCTTTGGTTCTGAGTACCGTCAAATCCTGAGATCCCTCCCCTCCGGGGACGCGATCGGCCAAAAACCGGCCTCGGGATGGCTCCTGAAAACCCACTGCGAGATCCTTCACTTCGTTCAGGATGACAAACCGGGATCCTTCACCTCCGGGGACGCTCCCTCCGCTTCGCTCTGAATGCTGCGCGACCGCGACCGCGATCGCATTTGTTTGTCATCCCGAACAACCGAAGGGCGGAGGGATCTCGCCTTTGGTTTGAGTGCCGTCAAACCCTGAGATCCCTCCCCTCCGGGGACGCGATCGGCCAAAAACCGGCCTCGGGATGACAATCCGAGGGCGAGTAAGCTTCTGCCCCTTCCCTCCTGCATCCAGCCTCCTTTTCCGGAAATTCCGTTGTGAAAAAAAGAATCAAATTGACTCTTTGTACCGGGAGTGTTAACGTTGTCTGACAACAGACATTCAGGATCGAAAGTGCATCCTGTTTCTCCCTGCCCCTGGCTGAAAACGACACGGAGGAGGAGTCTTTTCTTGGACGTCATCCCATTCCAGAGAAAAAACCGGAGCGACGTGATTTTTGAAAAACTCCAGGAACTCATAGGTGACGGGCAATGGAAGCCCGGAGACCGTTTCCCCACGGAAATGGAGCTCACCCGGCTGTTCAACGTGGGGCGGTCCACCGTCCGGGAAGCACTGAACCACCTGAAAACCTCAAACCTCATCCAGGTCGTGCCCGGAAGGGGCACCTTCGTTACAGAACCTCTCGGGGTCGAACATCAGATCCTATCCCGCCACATTCCCGACAGCGCCACCGCACAGGAACTATTCAACATCATCGAATTCCGCATCTGCATAGAGCCTTCCACCGCCTATCTCGCGGCGGAACGGATCTCCCATGCCCAGAAGAAAAAAATCCTCGGTATCGCCGGGGCGGTGGACAACGAAGATCTTTCTCCGTCCGGGTTTGCCGAAACCGACATCGCATTCCATATCTTTCTTGCGGAAATCACCGGCAACCCCCTTTGTGTGGAGACAATGAACTACCTCCACACCTTCTTCTACAAGCAGCAGATCGTCACGTCCCTCATCGCGGCACGAAAAAAGGCTGCGGCCCAGAGCCACATCGCCATAGCAAAAGCCGTGGCCGCCCATAACCCAAAGCTTGCGGAAAAGGAAATGCGTGCCCATCTGTGCAATACCAGGGAGTATCTTGAAAGCATCGTCCGGGAAACGGCCTTTTCGGGAGCGGCACCCCGGGAAAAAGAAAGCCGTTTATAGATTCAGCTGACAAGGTCCCGCTTTCAATTACACAGGGAAGCGGCAATTTTTTCCAACCAGGGGGATTTGAGTATGATTGCACTTTTGAGGAGAACATCAGGAACTTCGAAAAGCAATCCCTTGCCCGCAGAAAGAGTGAACAGCAAATGAAAGCTCTGGTATATCACGGCCCCAGAGAGTTGATCTGGGAGGATGCTCCTGATGTAACACTGGGCCCCAAGGATGTGAAAATCGCCGTAAAAGCAGTTGGGATATGCGGTTCCGATGTTCACGGATATCTGGGCCTTACGGGACGCCGCACACCTCCCATGATTATGGGACATGAATTCTCCGGCGTTGTAGAGTCCATCGGCGAAAAGGTCACTCTGTGGAATGCCGGAGACCGTGTCACTGTTCAACCCGCTCAATTTTGCGGAACCTGTGATTTTTGCAAAGCGGGGCAGACAAATTTATGCGGGAACAAGCGTTTCTACGGCGCCATGGACTGCAACGGTGCCATGGCCGAGTATATCGCAGTCCCAGAACATCTCTTGTATCGCCTTCCCGACAATGTTCCCTTTGACGCGGGTTCCATGATCGAGGCGGCTGCCGTCGCCTACAGGGGGGTCAAAAACGCCGGAGACCTGACCGGCAGGCATGTGCTTGTCATCGGCGCAGGGACCATCGGCCAGCTCGTTGTCTCCATCGCGCGCCTGAGAGGAGCAAAACGCATCTACATTTCCGATCTCAGTGACGCACGCCTTGCAACAGCGGTAAAAATGGGTGCGGACGTCACGTTGAATCCTCAGACCATGGACATACGCAAGGTCGTAATGGACGCAACGGAGGGCAAGGGAGTCGATATCGCAATAGAAGCCGTCGGCGTCACCCCGAGCGCAAAACAGAGCATTGAACTCCTGCGGACAGGGGGAACCGCTGTCTGGATCGGCAACTCGGCAAAGTTCGTCGAAGTTCCCATGCAGGAAATAGTCACGAGAGAACTCCGTATTCGCGGAACTTACATCTACTCTCACGATGAGTTCGGGGAAGTCCTTGAAATGGTGAACAGCGGAGGTATTTCTTTCGATCCCATAATCAGTCTTCGCGCAAAAATGTCAGAAGGAGCCCGATGGTTTGCACAACTCGCCGATTCTCCGGGGGAACTGATAAAGATAGTTCTCATCCCGGAATAAAACACGAGGAGGGAAAAAAATGAAGGCTCAAAGCAGGAAGTTGGGGAAAGTCGCGGTGCTGTTGTCGGTTCTGTTTATCGCAACAATGGTTCTTGTCCTTTGCCAGACAGCAAATCAGGCTGCTGCACAGGACGACGTGAAAATCGAGGCCGAGAAGAAGAAGAATGCGGAGTTCGTGCTGAAACTTGCCTACACTGACGCAGCGAACTGGCCGGCAAGCGGAATCAAGCCTCTGGGAGAACATGCTTTCGCCCTCATCTTCAAGAGTATCGTGGAATCGCGGTCCAACGGCGCTATGTATGTCGAACTCTTCCCCGCCACATCCATGGGACAGAGCAAGGAAGTCATCGAGATGGTCCAGACGGGAACGCTCGAAATGGGGATCCAGACCGGCGCATTGGCAGGGGTTTACCCGCCTGTGCAGGTAATCAACCTCCCCTACGCGTTCCAGTCCGACGAGATCGCCTGGTGGATATTCGACAACAGCGAATTCTGGAAAAAAATGACAGCGGAAATCGAAGAAAAAACAGGCATTAAGGTGCTTGCAATGGGACAGAACGGAACCAGGCATTTCACCAACTCCAAGCGCCCGATCCGCGAACCCAAGGATATGGAAGGCCTGAAGTTCCGCGTCATGCCCTCCCCTATCTATGTGAAAACGCTGGAAGCCATGGGAGCAAGCGCAACACCGCTCGCCCACGGCGAAATTTACACATCATGCCAGACCAAGGTCGTTGACGGGCAGGAGAATCCCATCTGGAACATAGCGGCCAACAAATGGTACGAAGTTCAGGACTACATGACCCTCGACGGCCATACGTGGAGCGAGGACATGCTGATCATCAATGCCAATTTCTTCAACAATCTTCCGAAGGCATTTCAGCAGATAATCCGTGCTGCAGCCTACCAGGGGCAGACTGCGGGACGCGCGTCCGAATCACTGGGTTCACTGGTTACCGATTTCGCGATCCTCGAGAAAAACATGGAGATCTACTCTCCGACACCCGAGGAGATGGCAAAGTTCAAGGCTGCTGTCGTTCCCGTAGCCGACTGGCTTAAGCAGGAAATCGGCGCCAAGTACGTGGAAGATTTTTACAAAGCCGTCGAAGAAGCCGAAGCTGCTCTGGGATACAGATAGTTTTTTCCACGGAATCTGCGTGCAGGCTTCCATTCCCGGAAGCCTGCACGTTACTAAACACGGCGGAGGACAAGATGAGTGTACTCGATACATCATTCACACTTTCACGGAAGATAAGCGACATCGTCGAGCGGGCGAGCATATGCATAACGGTCTTCTACATTGCTGCTGTCTTCTGCGTCGTCTTCCTCGGAGTGATAATGCGGATCATCGGATCCACGTTTTCCTGGAGCGAGGAGATCTCCCGCTGGCTCCTGGTGGGAATCACGTATATCGGAGCCAGCCTTGCACTCAAGCGACAGCAGCACGTCGGCATCGCGCTGGTGATCCGCGCCCTTCCGAGAAAATGGTGCAGGATAACCGTCATTCTTATAGATATCGCTGTCATGGCCTTCATTTACTATGGATTCAGAACGAGCCTCGCAACTGCTCTTCAATCAGCGAAACAGTTCGGCGACATCATAAAATTGCCTATGATGTACGTAAAGCTGAATCTTCCAGTCGGTTTTTTGTTCATGTTGGTCCATATGGTCTATTTTCTGCTCGGCGCATTCAGGGCAGAGGATCCCCAGGATTTCATCCTGAGCAGCTGACGGCCCGGCCTGAAACAGGAGAGATGTCATGACTACACTGTTGTTGATTTTCATTGGAAGTTTCGCCATAGGCGTCCCTATTGCCTTCGTTCTGGGACTGACGGCACTGTACTATCTTCTCTTCGTCAGCAGCGTGCCGATCATGATTCTGGGACAGCGCCTCTACGCGGGAGTCGATAACTTTGTTCTGCTGGCGATTCCTTTCTTCGTTTTCGCCGGCGAGCTGATGAACCGGACAAAAATTACGGAAGACCTGGTGAACTTCGCCAAAATGCTGGTCGGCTGGATTCCGGGTGCCCTGGCGCAGGTCAACATCGTTACAAGCGTCTTCTTCGCCGGGCTTACCGGAGCAGCCGTGGCCGATACGGCTGCCATAGGATCCATCCTCATTCCGGCCATGAAAGATGAAGGATACACGGCTGAATATGCGGCAGCGGTCACTGTGACATCCTCGATAATCGGTCCGATCATTCCTCCGAGCATCAACATGGTGGTCTACAGCACGGTGACGATGGAATCGGTCGGCGCTCTTTTTATGGCCGGATTTGCCCCCGGCATTGCGATCGCACTCGGCCTTATGATAATAGCGCTTTTCTTCGCGTTAAGGGAAAACCACCCGAGGAGGAAAGAGCGGCTTGCAAAAGGAGAAGCCTGGCGTACCACCAGGAAATCCCTTCTTGCTCTGCTGGCACCTGTTATTCTGGTGGGAGGAATCTTCAGCGGTCAGTTCACTCCAACCGAGGCAGCCGCAGTAGCATGCGCTTACGTGCTTTTCGTCGGCGTCTTTATTTTCAGGACCCTCGGATGGAAGGAGATCTTCGAAAGCCTCAAAGTTACAGCAGTTACATCCTCCGTCATTTTGTTCATAATCTCCATAGCTACTGTGTTCGCCACAATGCTGACGCTGGAAAGAATCCCCGCCCACATCGCCCATTACATTCTCTCCCTGACTCAAAACAAATATATCTTCCTTCTGGTTATCAACATCTTTTTATTGTTTGTCGGGATGATAATGGAGACCGGTGTAAGCGTCATTCTTCTGGCTCCTATTCTGCTTCCCGTTGCGACAAGCCTGGGAATTCATCCTCTTCACTTTGCGCTGGTCATGCTGGTCAATCTGAATATCGGTCTCAACACACCGCCGCTGGGAGTCTGCCTTTACGTTGCCGCCCCCATAGCGAAAGTACGGTTTGAGAAAATAGCACGAGCTGCAGTTCCGTTCATCGCAATGCAAATTGTTGTTTTGATGATCATCACATACATCCCGGAGATTATTCTCTTTCTCCCAAGACTCCTTGGTTATATAACATAAGACAATAAACACAAAAGAGTTTCAGCGTGCTGTGCTGTTACCTGAACCGACATCCGGGTCAGTATGGAAGTTTTAAACACGCATACTGAAATTGCGAGGATAACATTCCCGGACTTTTCCGTTGCGCTGTTACCCTGATTGCCCCATGACACAAACAACATTTTCACAAGGACAATACTTTCCTGGAGGTGGATCATGAATCCTGAAAGAATCGCAGAACTGAAAGAAAAGGCGCGGGCTGTGCGCCTCGGCATCATAGAGGCCCTCGGCCTCGAGAAGAGGGGACATCTCGGCGGTTCCATGTCATGCGCCGACATCGTGGCGGCCCTGTATTTCTACAAGATGCGCCACGACCCGAAAGACCGCTTTATGCCCGACCGGGACCGGTTTATCATGAGCAAGGGACATTCCGTGCTCGCCCAGTACGCCGCCCTCGCGGAGGCAGGCTATTTCCCGAAGGAGACCCTGAAGAAAACCAAGACCCTGGGATGCATCCTCCAGGGACACCCCGAGCGGGAGACCCCCGGAGTTGAGGCCAACACGGGTTCCCTCGGCCAGGGACTGTCCATCGGTGTGGGCATGGCTCTCGGAGGCCGGCTTGACGGTCTCGGCTACCACACGTGGGTTATCCTCGGCGACGGGGAACTTGCGGAAGGGCAGGTCTGGGAAGCCGTCACGGCAGCATCGGCCTTCAAGCTGGACAACCTCACAGCCATCGTGGACATGAACGGTATCCAGGCAGTGGGCAAGACCTGCGACCGGTACGATCTCGGCGACATCCGCGGCAAATTCTCCGCTTTCGGCTGGAAAACCTTCGAGATCGACGGCCACGACATGGCCCAGATAGTCCGTGCCCTGGATGAGGCGTCCGAAGTCAAGGGAGTCCCCACCGCCATCATCGCCCGGACAGTGAAGGGCAAAGGCGTATCCTTCGCCGAGAACACCCACGCCTACCACAACAACCTGCTGACGAAGGAACAGCAGGAACAGGCCGTGCGCGAAATACTCGCCATGTGAGGAGGACGGGACCATGTTGATGAATCTTCGGACTGCCTACGGCGAGGAACTTCTCGCCCTTGCGAAAGAAAATTCCAGGGTCGTGGCCCTGGACGCGGACCTCTGCGGCTCCACCCAGTCGGTGGTGATCGAGAAGAACTTCCCCGAGCGGTATTTCGAGATGGGCATCGGCGAACAGAACATGATCTCCGTGGCGGCAGGCCTTTCCCTCACAGGCAAGATCCCCTTCGCCCACTCCTTCGCCGTCTTCGCCTCAGGGCGCCCCTTCGACCAGATCCGCCAGAGTGTCTGCCTGCCGAAGCTCAACGTGAAAATCGTCGGTTCGAGCTGCGGCCTCTCCGACTTCGGCGACGGCGCCACTCACCAGTCTTTCGAGGATCTGGCCACCATGAGGGTGCTTCCCGGAATGACCGTCTTCTGCCCCGCCGACGGAGTGGAGACGAAATGGGCCGTCCGTGAGGCTGCGGCCATCGACGGGCCGGTCTACATCAGGCTGAACCGGAACGACCTTCCTGTTATTTTCGACGAGAATACCCCCTTCGCCACCGGGAAGCCCCTTGTGGTGAAAGAGGGCTCCCAGGTGGCCCTTATGGGCACAGGCACCATGACCGCCATCGCCATGGAAGCCGCGGACCTTCTGGAAAAGAAGGGCATCTCCGTCCGGGTAATCCATCTCGGGACCATCAAGCCCATCGACGGCGAAGCCCTCGCGAAGTCGGTAAACGGCGTCAAGGGCATTGTCACCTGCGAAGAGCACACCATCTACGGCGGGCTCGGCTCGGCAGTGGCGGAAGCTCTGTGCGCAGCTCCCCTGCCCATGCGCATGGTGGGAATCCAGGACAGGTACGGCCAGTCGGCGGTCTGCTACGACGAACTTCTCGTGCATTACGGCCTGACGAAGGAAAATATCGCGGCGGCTGCCGAAAAACTGCTGTAAAATTTCGATAAAAGATACCCAACGGGAGGGATTGCAATGCAGAACATTGGATTCATCGGTCTCGGGATCATGGGGAAGCCCATGGCGAAGAACCTTCTGGCAGCCGGAAAATCACTGGTCGTCTATGACATCGTTCCGGCAGCCGTGGAAGAACTCGTCTCCGCGGGCGCCGAAAAAGGAACAAGCCCCAGGGACGTGGCGGAGCGGAGCGACATTGTCATCACCATGCTGCCGAACTCTCCCCACGTGAAGGAAGCCGTCTGCGGCGAAAAGGGCATCCTCGAAGGGGCCAAAAAAGGACAGATCATTGTTGACATGAGCTCCATCGCCCCCCTGGTGAGCCGGGAACTCGGGGCACTCCTCGCCGAAAAGGGAGCCGAGATGCTCGACGCCCCCGTCAGCGGGGGCCAGGAAAAGGCCGAGAAGGGAACCCTCGCCATCATGGTGGGCGGAAGCGAAGCATCCTATGAAAAGGTGAAAGACATCCTCGCCTTCATGGGCAAGAGCACCCTCGTGGGCGATCTCGGCGCAGGGCAGACCACCAAGCTGGTGAACCAGAGCATCGTGGCCGTGAACATCGCTGCCGTCGCCGAAGGCATGGCCTTCGCGAAAAAGGCCGGAGTAGACCCCGAAAAGGTGTTCAACGCCATCCGGGGCGGCCTCGCCGGCAGCCAGTGCATGGAGGACAAGGCCCCCCGCATGTTCGAGGGCAGATACAACCCGGGCTTCCGGATCAACCTCCACATCAAGGACCTGAACAACGTCCTCGAGACGAGCCGCTCGCTCCACGTGTCCATGCCCCTGACGGCCCAGCTCATGGAAATGTTCCAGAACCTTGCAGCCGAAGGCCACGAGACCCTTGACCACGGCGCCCTGGGCCTGTTCTACGAAAAGCTCAACAGCCTTTCGCTGAAGAAATAAGGGAAACAGTCCGGAAGCCGCTCCCTTCGGGAAGCGGCACGCCTGCGAAAAAGGAGGGATGCCCGGGAGAGAGTCTCGAAATCCGGAAGGGTACGCGGAATCCGAAAGCTTCTGTTCCACTGATACCAATACCTGACAAAAGGAGTGGTTATTGTGAAGAAGTTCGCTTCCATTATCGCCATTGTCCTGATCGCTGCCCTCGCTCTCGGCGGCACAGCCTTCGCAGCCGACAAGATCTGGCCCAAGGGAACCCCGACGGTCATCGTCGGCTTCGGAGCCGGCGGCGGCACCGACACGTCCGTCCGTCCCATGATCGCACTCATGTCCAAGTACCTGAACGAGACCATCAACGTGGCCAACATGCCCGGCGCGGCCAGCGCGGTCGCCGCGGAGCACGTCCTCGGCCTTCCCGGCGACGGCTACACCATGTTCGCCACCGGTTCCGGATGCTTCGGCGGCTTCAAGATCAAGGAAACCTCCAACTCCGGCTGGGAAGAGTGGACATCATGGCATCCCTTCCAGGGTCCCGCAGCCATCCTCGTGGGCGCCAACAGCCCCATGAAGACCTTCGACGACGTGGCAAAGGCTCTGAAGGACGGATCCGTCAACATGGGCATCTCCGGCTTCGGCAACGGACCTCACGTCATCATGCAGGCCATCGCTGAAGTCGCCGGCATCGGCGAAATCAACTACGTCACCTTCGACGGCGACCGTAACGTGGCCACCGCCGTCATGGCCGGCGAAGTCGAAGTGGGCATCGTGACCTTCTCCTCCGCCATCGACATGGCCCAGGCCGGCTCCATCCGCGCCGTCACCGTCATGATGAAGGAGCCCATGAAGATCACCGACGCCATCACCATCGATCCCATCGTGAAGGTTCTTCCCGGCAGCGACAAGATCCCCGACCTGAGCGAAACCTGGCCGATCTGCATCCGCCGCGACGCCCCCCAGGAGATCAAGGACAAGATCACCGAGGCCTTCCACTGGGCCCTCAAGCAGCCTGAAATCCTTGAATACACGAAGCAGAAGGGCCTGAACATCGTCGGGCTCACCGGCGATGACGCGGACCGCTTCCTTTCCCTCCAGATCTCCGGTTACTCCTGGGTACTCTACAACGCCAAAATGGCAGAGAAGTCCCCCGCCGACTTCAACATTCCCAAGCTCGCCGACTGGAACTGGGAGACCGAAAAGAAGAAGCTGAACAAATAACATGACAGGAAGAGTGCACAAGGGTTCCGGGGCGGACTACATTTCCGCCGTATGCCTGATCGTCTTCGGGGCGGCGTTCGCAACCGCCGCCCTGAGGATGCGGGTATTCAACAACTCCTTTCTCGTCTCCCCCGGGCTTTTTCCTCTCATTCTGGGAGGCGTGTTCATCCTTCTGGGCTTCCTCCTTCTCCGCTCCGCAGCAAAGCGGGGCGGAAAGGACCAGGCCCTCCATGTCCTCGGGAAGGAAAACCTGACCGCATTTTTCTCCTCTCCGAAGGTACGGAAAGGAACCGTCCTGCTCCTCCTCGTCATCGCGTATGTCGCGGCGGTGGCATATATCCCGTTCCTCTGGGCAACGGCGGGATATCTCATCGTCACGTTCCTCTACCTCAAGGCCATGAAGCTGCACTGGAGCATTCTCCTGGCCTTTGCGGCGGCCTGGGTGATCACCGCAGCCTTCCGGGATCTCTTCCGGATCCCCATGCCGTAAGAAAGGGAGGAGATCATGGAAATACTGCATCTTCTCGCGGATGAAACGGTACAGGTGGGAACCTCCCTCGTGGGAGCCCTCAACCCCACCATTCTCGGCCTGATTTTCGGAGGTAGCCTTCTCGGCCTCCTGGTAGGAGCTATACCGGGCCTCACTGCCACCATGGCCCTGGCCCTTCTCATCAACCTCTCCTACGGCATGCCCCTGGAGAACGCCGTGGCCTTTCTTCTCGCCGTATACATCGGCGCCGTCTCCGGAGGCCTCAACGCGGCCATCATGATCAACATCCCCGGCACCCCCTCCGCGGCGGCCACCTGCCTCGACGGCTTCCCCCTGGCGAAGCAGGGCAAGGGCGGCCTCGCCATAGGCACGGGGCTCATCGCCTCCTTCGTTGGAACCATCTTCAGCATCCTGGTCATGATCTTCCTCTCGCCCCTCATCTACAAAATCGCCCTGAAGTTCGGCCACTGGGAGATGTTCCTGCTTGCCCTCTTCGGCATCATGATCTGCGGCACCCTCTCAGCCGGAAAAGACCCCCTCAAGGGGTGGATCGTCGGCTTCCTCGGCTTTGCCGCCGCCATGGTGGGCATGGAGCAGATCTTCGCCTATCCCAGGCTCACCTTCGACTTCCTCCAGCTCAAGGGAGGCATCCCCCTCATTCCCGCGCTCATCGGCGTCTTCGGTGTCTCGGAGTTCCTCGCCGTGCTCCAGGAGGAAGTGGCCTACAAAATTGAAGGGAAAGTCGGAAAGGTCATCCCCCCCATGAAGGAGTTCGTCCCCCTCATCCCCTCGGCGGTCCGTTCGGGAATCATCGGCGTGATCATCGGCGCAATCCCCGGAGCCGGGGAGGACATCGGCAGCTGGCTCTCCTATGACGTGGGCAAACGGCGCTCCAGGAAGGGGCATCTCTTCGGCACCGGCAGCTATGAAGGCCTCGTCTGCTCGGAGGTGGCAAACAACGCCGTCATCGGCGGCGCCATGATCCCCCTGCTCACCCTCGCCGTTCCCGGCAGCCCCCCGTCGGCCATGTTCCTGGCCGCAGTCTGGCTTCACGGCGTCCGTCCGGGCCCCATGCTCAACTTCGAAAACCCCGGCTTCCTGCCCCTCGTGGCGGCAATGCTCATCCTCGGGTCCTTCGCCATGCTCTTCTGGGGGCTTACTCTCGCCAAGCCAATGGTGGCAGTGCTCAAGATCAAGCGGGAAATCCTTCTGCCCATCGTCATTCCCCTGACGGTGATCGGCGCCTATGCCGGCGGAGTCCGCATCTTCGACGTCTACCTCATGCTTGCCTTCGGCGTGCTCGGCTATGCGCTGCGCCAGATGGACTACCCCCTCGCGCCCCTGGTCCTCGGGCTCATCCTCGGCCCCCTGGCCGATACCAGCTTCCGGCGGGCCCTGCAGCAAAGCCGGGGCGCCATTCTGCCCCTGCTCGAGCGGCCCATCGGGCTCATCCTGCTGGCCTGCGTCGCGTGGCTTATCTGGACCGGCATCAAGAGAACGAAACAGTACTACGCGGAAAAGGCGATAGCGGACGCGGCGGAAGACGCCGCGGCAGCGGCCGCCGAGTCGGAATGAACGACCGCGCCGGAGAACACCCCGGTTCATGAGGAGGAGAGACACATTATGCGCGCAGTAGTGAAATATCTCAGGGAAGACGGCAACACGGAAGTGCGGGACGTCCCCGTACCGGAGATCGGGCCAGCCGATGTCCTGGTGAAGGTGGCCTACATAGGCATCTGCGGAAGCGACCCCCACATGTTCCACAACCAGGTTTCATACCCCATGGCGGTGCCCATCATCCTCGGGCACGAATTTTCGGGGACCGTCGAAAAAGTCGGTTCGGAAGTGAAAAACTGGAAGCCCGGCGACAGGGTCACCGCCGAAACCCATGCCCGCTTCTGCGGGAAGTGCGTCCTCTGCAAGACCAACAACTACCGCTTCTGCAGGGAACGCAAGGGATACGGCTTCGGTGTCGACGGGGCTTTCGCCGAATACGTCTGCGTCCCCGAGAGGATTCTCCACGCCGTTCCCGATTCAGTCACCCTCAAGGACGCCTCCTGCACCGAGCCCGTCTGCGTGGCCTACAACGTGGTCATCGCCAAGATGGGCGTCAAGGCCGGAGACTCCGTGGCCGTCCTCGGCCCCGGCCCCATCGGCATCCTGTGCGTGCACATGGCCAAAATGGCAGGAGCCAGCCACATCGTCGTCTTCGGCGCCCCCGGGGACGAAAAGCGCCTTGAAATCGCCCGGAGCTACGGCGCCACGGAAACCTACGTCCTGGGCGGATCGGCGGATCCCAAGACAGTGGCGGCCAAGTTCAACGAAGGCTACGGCTTCGACTCCGTGGTGGACGCCGCAGGCCCCACCGCCACCCTCAAGATTTCCATGGACGTCGTCATGCCCGGCGGCGTCATCAACAAGGTCGCCTGGGGGCCCAAGCCGGTGGACATGAGCCTCGACCCCCTGCTCTCCAAGGGCGTCACCCTCCAGGGCTCCTTCAGCCACACCTGGGACATCTGGGAAAAGGTTCTCGTCATGATGGGCCAGGGACAGATGCCCCTGGACGCCCTCATCACCCACGAGCTTCCCCTCGAGGAATGGCACGAGGGCTTCGAGCTCATCGAAAGCAGGGATGGCCTCAAGGTCGTCCTGAAGCCCTAACAGCAAAGGAAACGCAACGACAACGCGGGCCGGGGAGACGACCCCCGGCCCGTTTCCTCTTTAAGTCTCCTTTTTCGAACATCCATAAGAATCTCATTCCCCGGCGTGCATTCCTAAAAAGCGAACCTTCGCCGGGAAAGACGGAAAACTCAGGTATGAAGGAAAGGATTGACGATCCTGACTCCCCGGACTGTCTGCCCGTCGTTCAGATCTTCAGAAAAAACCATGGCGCACCGTGCCTGCTCCGCCGCCGCGATTATCAGACCGTCCCAGAACGACAGCCGGAAGAGAACGCTGATGTCGATTCCCTGTTCGATGGTGGTCAGGTCAACGGGAACCACTTCCATATTGCCGAGGTTGTGCACGATATTCTTCGCGATCATGGCGTCAACCTTCAGCTTCGTCGTGGAGGCGCTGTAGAACTCCTGCATCACCTGGGTGGAGATGACGGGGATCTGGTCTTCCACCACGCCTCTCACTATGGCCCTGGCCCTGGCCTGTTTCTCGCTGTCATGGCCGTCCAGAGTGTACACCAGAATATTCGTGTCCAGAAATATCTTGGTCCTAGACACGGTGCAGTTCGTCCCTTGTCCATGTTTCGCCGCCGGAGGAAGCACCCGCCCTGTCCATGAGGGAGAAGGTGTCCTCCAGCCATTGGGAGGAGTCCGCCGTGACCGTCTGCTCGACTAGGCGCCGGACGAGGGAGTTGAAGGAGATATTGTGCCGCTTCGCGTACTCTCTTCCGCGTTTGAGAATTTCCTTGTCAATCGAAAGGGTTATGTTCCGCATATTTCCACCCCCTTGTTGCACATAATACGTGCGCACGTATCTGTTGTCAAGATTTTGAGAACGAAACCCCAGGCAACAAGCGAAGCGGGCCGGGGAGATGGATCCCCGGCCCGCGCTTTCTGTCTTATGCTCTGATGCCGTCCGTTATTTCCTCGGGTGCCGGCCGTGCCTGCCCCACATCCTGTTTACCTTCTCGAGCTGCTCGGGGGTCAGCATCCCGCGAAATTCCCCGAACGTTCCCGCCATGGCGAGGGCTCCTTCAGAGAGAATATCCACGGCCTTTTCGGCGGTCTTCCCGATCATCTCGTCATTCATCGTCCCGTCCCGGAGGGCGGCCCGGCCTTCCTTCAGCACGGCAAGCAGCCTGCCCATCCGCTCCTGCATGGCGGGTGCCGAATCTGTGAAGAGTTTCCCGGCCTTCTCCCGCTGCTCTTCCGTCAGGTCCAGGAAGCCATGCCGGAAATCGTGCCTTTTTCCGGGAAAATCGGCAATCCGCTGCTCCGCCCGCTTTTCCAGGAGGGAAAGGACATTTTCCGCCTTGGCGCGCTGTTTCTCGTCCAGCATTCCGTACAGGTCCGAAGCGGCCCGGAGGGCTCCCTCCGCCATTTTCACCAGTTCAGGCCGTGCACTCGCGAGGACCTCACCGGCTTTCTTTCCGTCAAAGGGCTCAGTACCGGAAAACAGCGACCGGACTTCCCCCCGAAGGCCGAACAGAACCCTGGCCGCGGTCCACTTCTGCTCCCGCAGCTTCCCCAGTATGCCGTCCGCCTTTGTCCACTGCTCCTCAGTGAAATCCAGAGGATTGACGGCCCGGAACATTTCGGCCCTGAAGGTCGGCTCTCCGCCGCTCCTCCACCGTCCCGGAGCTCCCCATGCAAACGCTCCTCCGAGAAGAACCAGGACTGCCGCCCCAAGCAGCGCTCCGGAAAATATCGATCGTTTTGTCATGTGTTCAACCTCCCTCTGCAAGATGCCGGGGTGCTCCCCGGTGCGGCAGGATCATACACCGGAGAGCATGAACGTGCCCTTCAGCCAATCCGCAGGAACATCAAGAAAAGTAAACGTCTTCCCCCTCTCCTTAACCAACCTTTACCTCCCGCCGCTCCCGGCTGTCGTATAATGGCTTCAGCGCCGGAAAGATGGTCGTCCCGGCCGATTCATGAACGAGAGGAGGCCAAGGCCGTGCATACCCTTCTTCTGCTCGATGACGACAGGGAGCTCTGCGACCTGCTGACGGACTACCTGAAGCCCGAGGGATTCGAAATCCTCACCGCCCACGACGGCAACACGGGACTGGCGGCCGCCCTGAACTTCCCGTCCCTGGACCTCATTCTGCTCGACGTGATGCTCCCCGGAAAGAACGGCTTCGACGTCCTCCGGGAGCTGCGGGCCTATTCCGGGGTTCCCGTCCTCATGCTCACCGCCAAGGGGGACGAAGTGGACAGGATCGTGGGCCTCGAACTGGGGGCGGACGACTACCTGCCCAAGCCCTTCAATCCCCGGGAGCTCCTGGCCCGCATACGGGCCATCCTCCGCCGGAAAGACTCCCCCGCTGCCCCCAACGCCCAGGAGCGGCTTGTCTCCGGGGACATCGAACTGGACCCCGCCCGGCGGACAATCCGCGCGGGAGGAGCGGACATCGACCTCACCACGGTGGAATTCAAGCTCCTGGAAGCCCTTCTCCGCACGCCGGGGAAGGTGGTGTCCCGGGACGCCCTCTCCCGGGCCGCCCTGGACCGTCCCCTCTCCCCCTTCGAGCGGAGCCTGGACGTCCACATGAGCAACCTTCGGAAAAAACTCGGCCCCTGCCCTGACGGATCGCCCCGGATCAGGACTCTCAGGAGCGAAGGATACCTCCTGGCATGCGAAGCTACACACTGAAGCTCTTCTGGTGGTTCTGGCTCACCGCCGCCGTGGCGGTCGTTGCCAGCCACATGATAGGCAAGCTTGCCGAGGAGGAGCAGTTCCGGAACCGGGGGGAAACCCTGCGGGAGATCGCCGCCCTCTACGGCGAAAAGGCCGTCTCGATACTCGACCGGAGCGGCAGCGGGGCGGCCCTGGACTACGTAACCGGCCTGCAGCGCACCATCCGCATCACCGGTTTTCTCTTCGATGAAAACGGAAAGGAAATGTTCGGCCAGCCCGTCCCGGACTACATCCGCGCCATCCTTGCCGAGGCACGGAAGAAGAACGGACCGGCGGGCAGCTTCGAGCGGGGGCGGCCTCTCTTCGCCGTTCCCCTGGAGTCGCGGCCCGGATACATATTCGCCGGAGCCCTGCCGAACCTCTTCAGGGAAAGAACCTCAGCCGCGACCTTCTACCGCCTCTTCACCGCCGTCCTGGCCGCCGCCTTTTTATCGTGGATCCTGGCGGTCAGGCTCACCCGGCCCCTCAAGGGACTGGGAAAAACCATGAGGAAATTCGCCGCCGGAGCCCTGGACGCCCGGGAAGAGCGGGCAGCCCGACGAAAGGACGACATCGGCGCCCTGGCCCGGGACTTCAACGCTATGGCCGCCAGGATCGAAGAACTGCTGAAGGGGCAGCGGAGACTGCTTGCCGACGTATCCCACGAGCTGCGCTCTCCCCTCACCCGTCTCGGCGTGGCCCTGGAGCTTGCACGGAGACACATTCCCGAGGAAGCGTCCGGAGAATATGAGAGAATGGAAAACGAGCTGGCGCGGATGAACACCCTCATCGGCTCCCTGCTTCAGCTCTCGAGGCTCGACGCCCTGGACAGGCCCGAAAACCGGCAGACCATGGACCTTTCGGCCCTTCTGGGAGAGATCGCCGAGGACGGAGAATTCGAGGGAGCCCCCCACGGCAGGGGAGTGTCCGCGGACATCCTTCCCGGAGTATCCTACTCCGGCGACCCCGCCCTGCTCCGGAGCGCCGTGGAAAACCTGGTCCGCAACGCACTCCGCTACTCCCCCGAGGGAGAAACGGTGGACGTATCGCTCGCGCTGCAGGACGGCAAGGTACGCATTCTCGTGGAGGACAGGGGACCGGGAGTGCCCGATGAGGAACTGGAGCACATCTTCACCCCCTTCCACAGGGTGGAGCAGGCCCGGGAACGGACCCTCCCCGACGAAGGCTGCGGTCTCGGCCTCGCCATCGCGGGACGGGCGGCGGCCCTCCACGGAGGGACCGTCACCGCCCGGAACAGGCCCGAAGGCGGACTTGCCGTGGAAATACTGCTGCCGGAAGACCGGCCGGAAAAAGACTGAGGAGGAGACATCATGCCGGGAAGGACACGGGCGGACATCGCCCCGGGAATGAAAGTGAAGGTCGTGAAAAAGGAAGACCAGGGAACGGGGAAGCTCACCGAAGGCATCGTGGAAAGCCTGCTGACCAAAAGCCCCCACCACCCCCGGGGCATCAAGGTCCGCCTCGTGGGCGGCGAAGTGGGACGGGTGCGGGAAATACCGGAAGAATAACGCTGCCGTCAAAATACAAGCGCAAGGAGTGTGCTGCCATGAGAAGCGCGGAAGAAAAGGCGGAATCCAGAAGGGCCGTCCTCGAACAGCTCGGCAAGATGGGCATTTCCTACGAGATGATAGAGCACGATGCGGCCTATACGGTGGAGGACATGGACCGCATCGGCTTCGACGAAAAGGTGACCGTCTGCAAGAACCTCTTCGTCCGGGACCAGAAGAAAAAGCCCTCCCACTGGCTCGTGGTGGTGCACAAGGACAAGCGGGCCGACCTGGACAGCCTGGCGGAGCAGCTCGGCACAAAGCACCTCAGCTTCGCCTCCGCCGACCGGCTGAAACGGTACCTCGGCCTCGCCCAGGGAGAGGTCACCCCCCTCGGCGTCCTCAACGACGCGAACCATGAAGTGACCGTGGTCTTCGATCAGGATCTCAAGGGAAAAGAGCACCTCGGCGTGCACCCCAACGACAACACGGCCACCCTGATCCTCTCCTACGACGACATCCTCACGTTCGTCACCGGACAGGGCAACCCCGTCCGGCACATCACCGTCAGGGGGTAGCCCGACCGGCCGGGGAACTCAGCGCAACTCCCTGGTGGTGTGGAAGACGATCTCCGGCCACTTCTCCCCCACGTACTTCAGCAGCCACTCCCCTTCGGCGAGGAAGGCCAGGTTGCCCTCCCCGTCGAGGGCGAGCTGGTTTTGGTTGACTTTCTGGAACTCTGCCAGCCGCTTCGGGTCGTCGCAGGTCACCCACCGGGCCAGCCCGAAATTCACCGGCTCGTAATCGGCATCCACGCCGTATTCGGCCTTCAGGCGGGCGATGGTCACGTCGAACTGCAGCACCCCCACCGCCCCGAGAATGTAGTCGTTCCTCGCCAGGGGCCGGAAAAGCTGCACCGCCCCTTCCTCCGTAAGCTGCAGCAGCCCCTTCTGGAGCTGCTTCGCCTTCAGGGGCGTCTGGAGCCGCACCCGCCGGAAGTGCTCCGGGGCGAAGCTCGGGATGCCGGTGAACTTCAGGGGCTCCTTCTCGCTGAAGGTATCGCCGATCTTGATGGTGCCGTGGTTGTACAGGCCCACGATGTCCCCCGGCCAGGCTTCCTCTGCCAGGGCCCGCTCCTGGGCCATGAAGATCACGGGATTCGCCGCCGTCACGTCCTTGCCGATGCGGTGGTGCCGCATCTTCATCCCCCGCTCGAACTTCCCCGAACAGACCCGCAGAAAGGCCAGCCTGTCCCGGTGGGACGGGTCCATGTTGGCCTGGATCTTGAAGACGAATCCCGAAAAGGCTTCCTCCTCCGGGGCCACCGTGCGGCTCACCGCCTCCCGGGGCCGGGGCGCCGGGGCGATCTCCACGAAGGCGTCCAGCAGCTCCCTCACGCCGAAGTTGTTCACCGCGCTGCCGAAAAAGACCGGCGTCTGGTTCGCCCTCAGGTAATGCTCCAGCTCAAAGGGGTTCGCCGCCCCCTCCAGCAGGGCCAGGTCGTCCCGAAGCTCCTCCGCCTGCCGGCCGAGCGCCTTGTCCAGCGCGGGATCGTTCACGTCCCGGATGGTCCGCACGTCCTCCACCCGGTCGCTTCCCGGGGTGAAGAGGTTCAGCTCCTTCCGGTAGAGGTTGTAGGTGCCCCGGAAGAGCTTCCCCATGCCGATGGGCCACGACAGGGGGGCGCACTCCACCTGGAGCTTCTCCTCGATGTCGCCCAGGATGTCCAGGGGGGCCATTCCCTCACGGTCCAGCTTGTTGATGAAGGTGATGATGGGGGTGTTCCGCATCCGGCACACCTCCATGAGCTTCCGGGTCTGGGTCTCCACGCCCTTCACGCTGTCGATCACCATGATCACGCTGTCCACGGCGGTCAGAACCCGGTAGGTGTCCTCCGAGAAATCCTCGTGCCCCGGCGTGTCCAGCAGGTTGATCTCGTAATCCCGGTACTCGAACTTCATCACCGAACTGGTGACGGAAATACCCCGCTCCTGCTCGATGCTCATCCAGTCGCTGGTGGCGTGGCGGCTTGCCTTCCGGGCCTTCACCGCACCGGCAAGGTTGATGGCCCCTCCGAAGAGAAGCAGCTTCTCCGTCAGTGTGGTCTTTCCCGCGTCGGGGTGGCTGATGATGGCGAAGGTCCGCCGCCGTTCGATCTCCTTCCGGAGAGATGATTTTTGGTGTGGAACGTCGCTGTGTGCTGCCATGATTCTCCATTGCTCCTTCTTGCCGAGGAAACGGCACAACAGGACCGGAGGTCGCCCCCGGCCGTTTTGAAGGTATTATTTTACGCTATCGGGACGGAATTTCAAAAGGGGGTGGTTTACCCAAATCAGCAGTTTTTTCAGGCAGAGGGAGTGTCGCCGGGCACAGCGCCCGGGCCGAGAAACCGACAAGGATGTCGGTTTCAGGTGCAGTTGTCATGGACGACAATCTGCACCGGCGGCCCAAGCGAGCACCGGTGACGCTCCCCGCTGCCTGCGGATTTTGGACGAACATTGATCAAGACGATCACCGGCAGCCAGCCTGCAACAGCCCACGACCGGTTCTCTGCGGTGTATAATTTCAAAAGCTGTGATCGACATCCGGTGTTCCTTCAGCCGCCGGAGCCCGGAGGCGAACAGGCAGGAATAGACAAAGGATGATGAATGCCATTTTCCCACCAGCGAGGAGAGATACCATGAAAACAGTGATCGTTGTTGCATGTGCACTCCTGGCCTTCGGAGCGTTCTTACTTTCCGCCCGGCCTGCAGACGCAGCGGAACCTTCCGTTTCCGTCGATTACGAATACGGCGATCTGAAAGAGGTGATCGTCGGCCTGCCCTACGGCATGTCGCCGTCGCTGGAAGCGAAATGGTTCGCCGACGCGCTGAAAGTGCTGCCGGATGATGAAGCGGAATACGCCCGGAAGACTGCGGGGATGCTCTGGACGGAGATGATCAACCCCGACACGGGGAAAAGCGAAACGCAGATGCTGGAAGAGGAAAACCAGGCCTTCATCGCAATCCTGCAGTCCCTGGGCGTCACAGTCTACCGTCCCGCGGAGATCACCGTCGATTTCATCAAGAAACACTACGGCGCGGATGTACTGCTCAACGGCTTCAGCCAGGACTTCCCCCGGGACAACATGGCCGTCATCGGCAGCAACGTCATCGAATTCAATCTGCGGACGCCGATCCGCAAGGTGGACATCTCCGGATTCCGGGATATCCTGACCGAAAAATGTTCCGACCCGGCAGTCAGGTGGTTCTCCATGCCCCACACCGAGCTTCTCGAACCCGCCCGCGCCGACGCGCCCCTTCTGGAGGGCGGCGACGTCATCGTGCTGGGCAGAACCGTTTTGGTCGGCAATACGGAAAACCCCAGCGTGGGGTCCAACGAGGCCGGCTACAACTGGCTCAAAAACATCCTGGGCGAGAACTATACGGTGAAACGCGTCCGGCTTGTGGAAAGCGTGCTGCACCTGGACTGCGTGCTCTCCGTACCCCGCGACGGGCTCGCCGTCATCTGCGAAGAAGCCTTCCTCGACGGTCTGCCCGAAGAGATCAAAGACTGGGACCTGATCAGGGTCAGTCTGGATGATGTCAAGCGGCTGGCCGTCAACGGCCTTCCCGTCAATTCCCAACACTACGTCCTGTCCTATAACCTGCACAACGACAACCGCTGCATCCAGACCGAGCTCGAAAAACGGGGCATCACAGTCCACCGCGTGTTTTTCGGAACCCACAACGGCCAGGGCGGATCGCTGCGCTGCGCGACCCAGCCACTGAAGCGGGAGGTCAGGACGACGAACCCCTGAGACTCTTCAAGGACGCCTGCGGTCAAGCGGGGAGGACGTATTCTGCAGCTCCTGCGGGATTTCCTGCCCTCGCACCGGAGCACCCTCAGGAATCTTCGGGAAACGGTGACCTATTGCGGGAAAGTGGGTGTCCCTTGACACCTGCGACAGAGCACCGTGAAAAAAGTTTTTCTTTTTCAAGCAGCCTAATGTATAACGTTTGTTAAGTTTGCTATGTTTTCTTCACATAACAATGCAACGTGACTCGCATTTCTATAAATTCTTGGTGGTCTGTGTTTTTTTGGGTATAGAGCCTTCATTTTTATAAAGTGATCAGCTCTTCTATCCTGTGACGCGAAGATAAGGCAACCTGAAGCACAAAACAAAGCAACAATATGCGCGTCGTCAAAATCATTGCAGCAGACGATTCCCTTTAATCGTGTTTCTTCTGCATCAACAACATCATCGCTAATTTCACGCAACTTGCGCACTCGTTTAAGTTCAACAAGATTTTCCAGGTACTTAGTCATATTTCTTATTTCAAACCGATAGCGTGTTCCACCAATAACCAAACATGTTCCGTCATGATTATACAACCACTTTAAAAGTGGTTTAAAATCTTCATGATTTGAACTCTTTGGGTTAAACAATAAATGGAACGAGTTGGTATCCAGCACAAAACACATCTTAGACTCCCAAAATACGTTTCTGCTCGGCCAAAAAGAAATTTCGAAAACCAAGCGGCTGCTCTTCAGGATATTCTCCATTCGGCTCAATCACCATCGGAATAACACAGTTTCCATTTTGGTTTCGCTCAAAGAAGAGAACTTGTGTAAAATCCTTAAGATTCTCTCGGTCTCGCATGTTTAACCTGAATCGGTCAATAAGATAGTCACTATGCGTTTCAACAAGTAGTGTTTGTGATTCTTCAACCGCTGCGTGAAAGAGTACATCGCCTAGCGCAGCTTGTGCTCTTGGATGCAGGTGAACTTCTGGTTGCTGAATAGCGAGACATGAGTTCTTTCCGTGGACCAGCAATTCAACTACAACTGGAAGAACCTGGGAGACACCATAACCAACACTATTTACCCTGAGGTCTTTCGTGCCTAATTTGACTGTTAGTTCAAAGGGTGACGAAGAGTCCTTTCCAAACTGGGTAACGCCAACAGATTTAAATAGTCCACTATTTTCACCAAAGTCCTCCAGTGCATTCTTAAAGGGATTACTTTTTTTACTACCTTTCGGAAGCTCTTTCCTAATCACATATGGTGTGTGCTCCCCCTCTGGGCTAAATCTTTGAGTGTATCCGTCATAAGTTCTTTTTGGAGTTGTTCGTATCGGTGCCATACTCCCAAACGCTTCACCAAGCTTCGGAGGTGGAAGCATCCTTAGCATGCCCAATTCCTCTTTACGATCAAAAAAATCTCTCAAAATAAACGGGAAACTAACTATTGGGGATCGGCGTAAAAATTGAGCTTCATTGCCACTAAGAACCTTATATCCAGGAGTCAAACCAGTGCCCGCATCATGTAAAAAGGCAAAACATTCATCCTTTTTTTTTGCCTTAACACACTCAGGAATTTCCGTTGAAAAATAAACGTAAATTTGTTTTTTTGACAGTCGCATCGTTGCAACGTATTTATTCGACATCTGACTAAAGCACGACATTTCAGGTAATCCGTTTTTTGCCTCACGGTAATGCATCAAGTAATAGTGAGAAGTTCTATCTTTGCTAGCCTCTTTACAGACACCAATTTGAAATTCCTTTTGATCTTTAGCAAGAACACTTACGATATCTTTATATCCCCCAAATTCATAGTTTCCGACATTGAAATCCATAGAAAACCAAAAATCCTGTGTAGAGAGTAATTCAACAAGTGCCAGTAAGGATGATTTACCTGTGCTATTTTCTCCAACAAGGAAATTTACAGGAAGAATCGGGATCAGCGTTTTATTAAAACCACGAAAATTATTCAAATAGACACTGTTCATTTGCTCTCCCTTAAATAAAAAGTTAATTGAGAAATATTTTTAACTCGTCTAAGATTCCTAATTACCAAGTTTCTTAATCTATCGAGCCGAGCAAATTAATTAACCCAGACTTAGACATTACCTAGCGTCCGATGAAAGCAATGTCATCGCAGATAATATCTGGATGAGAGGCAATCCAGGGTTCCAGATCATAGGGTTCTGTTCTTCCTTCGTTTTGAGATTGGTTCTCAATGTTGAGAGCCTCCCTTCCACGATTTGCCATGTCTTGATTTCTGTTCCCATTCTTAATGCCTCCTCTTCATTTAATACCAGCAGGGCAAAAGATTCGATATCTTGACATTCAACACTTAAAGATTGTCAATATCTTTGATCATCCATCGAATCATATCAATTTCTGTAAGCATTGTATTCTTATTCCCAAGACTTTTGCGAATTTCTAGGAGAAGATTCCCCAATAAGCTCATCATTTCTTTTGGGTCTTTGCAATCTGTTTTTTCAGCTTCGTATGTATATTTCCACAAATTATTATAAGCTTGAACCACATCATCAGATCCGAAAAGGTTAAGGTCGAAAGCGGTTTTTCTATACTCATATGAGCTGATTTGCTTCAGTGCATTTGAAGATCCTTGACCCTTTAAATCGGATAATAGGCGAATAAAAGGGTCTAATATCTGCCCGTAAATCTTCCTTCGCTCTTCCCTCAATTTTTCCTCAATAGCGCGGAGTTCTTCTATCCGAGATTTTAAGAACCAAGAGATGATTCCCCCAATCACGATTAGCAAAGAAGGTCCAAGAGCTTGCAACCAATCCATTTTTTCACTCCTTCAAATAAAACAAGTAAGAGGTACCTCAGAAAATTATTAAGAAAACTCGCTTTAAGGCATCATCACGATCTCTGGCTGGCTTTTCAACGCTTCCTAAATTAGTGTATTTAAGCCAAAGACCATTATTAAAAAACTAAAAAGACGTTACTATCTTATTTTTTACTACATTGCATCTCTTTATGCAAGTTTTTTTACGAATAGGGCAACGATTTTTTTGTTCAATCCTTGCCCCTGTCCGGCAGCGAGCTTTCTTCTAAAGCTCGTCGCTTTCGGCGAAGGAGTAATAGCCTTTTGTGTTGAAGATGATGTGGTCAAGGAAGCTGAGACCCAGGATTTTTGCGGCTTCTTTGAGCTGGTGTGTGATGTGGCGGTCTTCAGGGCTGGGTTTGATTTCTCCGTGGGGGTGGTTGTGGGCGACGATTATGGCGGAGGCTCTTTCTGCTATGACGTCGGCGAAAACTTCCCGAGGATGGACGTGGCTTTTGTTGACCAGGCCGATGCTGACGACCCGGACGTTCATTACCTCGTTCGCGCCGTTGATGGAGACGCTGAGGAAGTGTTCCTGTTTTCTGTCGGCGTAGTGTTGGATGAGGGGAAGCACGTCCGCAGGAAACTTGATCTTCAGGCCTTCGGGCTTGATTCTTCGACGAACGAATTCGAAGGCCGCTGCGATTGAGGCGGCTTTTGCGCTGCCGATGCCGTCGACGGCGGTGATGTCGTGGGGAGAGAAGAGCAAACCCTTTTCGTCGATGATCTTGATGATCTTCTTCGACAGGGCCAGCACGTCGTCTTTTTGGGTGCCCCTGCCGAGGATGACGGCGAGCAGTTCCTGATCGGAAAGGCAGTGCGCTCCCTGCTCGAGGAGTTTTTCTCTGGGGCGTTCGGACTGGGGAATATCCTTTATTTTTTTCATGGCTCGCCTGCCTGCTTTTCTTCGGCCCCGGCGCGCTGGGTTTTCGTACCGTTTCTTCGTGTTCCCCGCGCGCTTCGGGAGACGGTTTTCAGTTCGTTTTCCATTTTTGCTTTTTCTTCCTGTATGCGCTGAAGCAGTTTTTCCGCCGGTTCGTCGTCGGGATCCTCGGGAACCAGTTCGCCGCGGAAGGCTTTGGCGAGGACGGATTGAACAAGGGCGTCCACCTGAACCCGGGCTTTCTGGTAGTGTTCCTCCACTTTGTCGGCAAGGGCGAAGAGCTTGTCCACCTGCCGGACGATTTCTTTTTGCTCGTCGAGGGGCGGGAGGGGAACAGCAAACGTCTGAACCACAGGCATTTCAAGACGCAAGGTGCCGTGTGTTGCCTCTTTAACATAAGACAACACTTGCGTTTTCATGTACTTGAAAACACATAAAAAATACTCGCAATTTACGTTTTCATTCGGTGTAAGCCCTTTCATATCTTGATTGATCGTTACATCATTCATCGTTAATGCCACAGGGAAAGAATGAGCCAGTATCATGCCGCGCACCACAAAAAGAATGCTTCCCGCTGGAATCATTTTTACTGAGGACTCATGAAGTGCGGTTTCAGAAATAAAATCTTTCCCGTTTTTAATTTTACAAACCTTCATATCTTTGGGGCTTATCCATGGTATTGCACCACTCCAAAAATCCGCTCGAGATTTAGATGGAGTGCCACCGCCTCTGACTTCTCCCAGATTTTCTAGCGGAACGTACAACCAAGTATCAGGCAAGGGATATGTCTGAGTTTCTTCAAATACGTTTAGATAGGAGTCTGCAACTTTTTTAGAGACAATGGACAGTGCAAAATCCGCTCTCTCCATATCCGGGTGGTCTTCGCGCCATTTTTCGGTGAGTTTGCCGGTGACTGCGGCGGTGAGGACGGACTGGCGGAAACGTTTGAGTATGGCCGGTATCTTCTCAAGGCGCTCTTTCGCGGAGTCAATGCGGGGCATGATGGCGTCCACCTTGGCGACGATGCGTTTTTGCTCGTTGAGGGGCGGCAGGGGAAAAAGAATACCCTTGGCACGCCCCTGTGTCAAATGAACTCCAGCCACCGCTTTTTGAATTCCTTTATACCCTGCCTCCGAAGAAAGAAAGTAATAAATCATCTTTGAAACTATTTCAAATCCCAGAAAATGATTTGGTATACGCACATTCAACAGTTCTCCTGTAAAAAAAACTCTCTCAAATTTTTCTGGGAGCTCTGTTACTATTGCCGTTTTCTTCCCGATGTTTTCTCCAGAATGAGCAGCCGATGTCGTTAGAACATCCCACATCTTCAATTCTGTCATTGACGTGACAACAGCTTCGTCAACGCGCACAAATCCGGTCTTATCATTAAAAAAATCAACAACACCATTATTGACATCCCTAAATTTGATCACTTTTAGCGAACCATTTGAAAGGTAGTCCTTTTTAGATGGCGTCTTACCAAGAGAAACAAACGCTATTTCCCCTATAGAAACCTCCATCCACCCCTTCGGAAGCATCCCGCTCATTCCCCGTTCTCCGCTTCTATCTCGTCCAGGATCGCTTGCAGTTCATCGACGCAGGCGCCCAGTTCGGTGATGGCGTCGGCGACCAGGAGCTGGGGTTCGGGGAGGGAGTCGGGGTCTTCGAGGTTTTCGTCTTTCAGCCAGGAGATGTCGAGGTTGAAGTTTCTCTCCTTTATCTGGGAATACGAGAACTTCCGAAAGCGCCCTTCTTCGCCGCCGTCTGTCCGCTCGCTCTGTCCGTCGGGGTCGTCGCCGTAGCATCTCTCAAAATCCTCGAACATGGAGGGAACGAGGGGCCGGTCTTTTTTGGTGACGCCGGGGATGTTGGTCCGGCAGTCGTAGATCCAGGTGTGTTCGGTTTTCATGCCCTTCCGGAAGAAGATCACGTTGGCCTTCACTCCCTGGCTGTAGGGGGTGAAGGTGCCGTTGGGGAGGCGCAGGAGGGTGTGGACGTCGCAGTCTTCCATAAGGTACTTGATGACGTCGCCCGCGGCGTCGGCGAAGAGGACGTTGTCGGGCAGCACCATGGCGGCCCGTCCGCCCCTTTTGAGTATGGTGACCACGTGCTGGATGAAGTTGAGCTGCTTGTTGCTGGTGCTGACGGTGAAGTCGTCCCGCACCGGGGCCTGGTTGGCCCCTTTGGTTCCGAAGGGGGGATTGGTGAGGATGCAGTCGTACCGTTCGCCCCGGTCGGGTTCGTAGATGCTGTCGCCCAGGTAGATGCACGGCTCCAGCCCGTGGAGGAAGAGATTCATCAGGGCCAGTCTCCGGGGCCGGGGGACGAGTTCCTGGCCGTAGTAGGTGTCCTTTTTGATGCGCTGGACGTCTTTTCTGTCCAGGGCTCCCCTGGTGACGTTCATGAGCCATTCGTAGGCAACCATCAGGAAGCCGGCCGTTCCGCAGGCGGGGTCGCAGATGGTGAACTCTTTGGATGCCCTGGGGTCGGGGCGCATGACGCTAACGATGGTCTGTATGAGCACCCGGGGGGTGAAATACTGCCCCGCACCCTTCTTTCCCTCGGCGGCGGATTTTTCAAGCAGTCCTTCGAAGGCGGCGCCCTTGACGTCCACCTCCATGGAGGACCAGTCCTCTTCGTCGATCATGTTGATGATCTTTTTCAGGTTGACCGGATTGGTGAATCTGGGGACGGCCTGGGTGAAGATGTCGCCAAGGAGGCCGGGCTGGCGGCCGAGGGCCCGCAGGATTCGGGCAAAGGCGTCTAGCAGCCCGGTTCCGGATTTTTTGACGAAGGTCGTCCATGAGCAGTCGAGGGTGACCGTGTTCCTGTCCTCTTCGTACTGGATGCCGGAGAGGTCGATGTCCTTTTCATGGGCCATTTTGAGGAACATCAGGTAGGTAAGCTGCTCGATATAGTCGCCATAGTCGATTCCGTCATGGCGAAGAGTGTGGCAGAAGCCCCAGAGTTTATTTACGACGTCGGACATGGCTCATTCCCTTTTCTATAGTGTATTAGGCGGCAAGCGATTCGTTGATTTCCTTCAGTATCGCGTCGAAGGCCTCCCCGAAGATCCGCTTCGCCCTGGTGAGGCCGCCGTGCCTTTCGAAGACCGGCATGGTTTCGAAGTCCTCCGGCGATATGGCGAGGTTTTCGATGAGGTGCTCCCGGATGTAGGCGAGCCAGTTTTTCTGCTCTTCGGTAAAGGTGTGTTTTTCGGCCAATAGCGCCACCGTTTTTTCCACCCGTTCCCGGGCGGTGAGGATGGGCACGTGGTAGTCCGAAGCGTGCTTGACCATGGAGATGATGTCCGCAAGAGGCTTTTTGTAGACAAGCTCGTGCCCCCGCTGCAGGTCTTTCTCGGAGAAATGGCTTTTTCTGAGCTTGTCGCGCAGGTCGTCCAGCACATCGGCATTCCAGCCCGAAGGGCGGGAGAGCAATACTTCGATGGCTTCGATCTGCTCGGGGTTCTTTCGAACGAACTCTTCGAAGAGCCGAAGGTAGTCCTGGGGTTTCTGGTAGTCGTCTCCGACCCGGAACATCACTTCGTCGTCCACCGTATCCACGATGTCGTACCCCTTGAAGAAGACCTTTTTCGGTCGGGGGTAGTTTTCGAGCAGGTCCTGGAACTCCTTATTCCGAAGAAGCTCCATGGTCCCGGGAAAGTCGTTCTGGAGATTCTCTTTCAGCCCGTCGGCGTAGGCTTTCATATCGCCGTCGGGTATGTAGCGGGCGAAGGCTTCCCGGGCTTCGGCGCCCATGGTGTTCTGGACGCGCCGCAGCCGTTTGATCAGACGGTTGACATTATACTCCCGGTCGCGGTTGTCGTAGATTCGTTCGATGATTTCGGCAAGGGAGACCGTCTCTTTCTGGAGGGTGACGTCGAAATCGGTGGCATTCCGGAAGTATTCGATGAGGCTTCCGTCGAAGCAGTCGAAGATGGTGAACTTCTCTTTGTTGATTTCCCTGCACAGCCGGGTTCCGCGCCCAAGCATCTGCACCCAGAGGATACGGGACTTCACCATCCGCATGAAAACGATCATTTCTATGGCGGGGATATCCACGCCGGTGGTCAGCATGTCCACAGTGACGACTATTTTGGGCTCGGGGCGGTTGCGGAACTGGCGTATTTTCTGCAGGGGGCGGTCGACGGTGGGGCTTCCGGTGATTTTCATCACGAAGTCGTCGCCCTTGCCGAACACTTCCTTGCAGGTGCGCACCACTTCGTCGGCGTGGGAGACATGGGGAAGGTCGTTGACGGCGAAGATCAGCATTTTGGGGAACCGTTTATGCTCTGCCTCGTGCCGGTCGGTGTATTTTTTGATGGCGGTGAGAATTTTCCTGGTGCTGTCGGGAGCGGTGATCTTCTGCTCTATTTCCGCGGCGCTGAACTCCCGTTCGTCCTCCAGCGAGTCGAGCTGCTCGGAGCCCGTTTCCACGTCGACCTCGCCGACCATCTCCCCTTCCTTGAGAAATGCGCCGTTGATGTGGATGTCGGACGTGATCTTTACGGCGTCGTAGTCCACAAGGTAGCCGTCGAGGACGGCCTGTTCGGTGCTGTAGGAATAGACCTTGTTCTTGAACAGGCCGAGGGTATGGGCCGCCGGTGTGGCGGTGAGGCCGATTTTCACGGCGTCGAAGTAGTCCAGGACATATTTCCAGCAGCCGGTTTCTTTGGCCGAGTATCCCCGGTGGCACTCGTCGGCGATGATCACGTCGAAGGCGTTGATGGGGATGTCGAGCCTGTCGGCTTCGGTGTCGTACTCGAAGCCTCCGTCGGCGTCTTTGCCCAGCAGGTTGACGGCCATTCGCTGGATGGTGGAGACGTAGATGAAGGTGTGGGCTTCCCGGGGGTTGGTAAGGTACTCTTCGGGCAGCACCTTGGGGTCGAAGCTGCTGCCGTCTTCCAGCTCTTCGCGCCGGAATCTCTGGCTGTAGACCTCGTAATCCCTGTCCAGTTTCAGCCCCTCCGGCGTTTGAAAGGCGGAGAGGGCGGAAACGGTCTGGGCGGCGAGGGCGCGCCGGTCCACCAGGAAGAGAATCCGCCGGGCGTAGCCGGATTTCAGAAGGCGGTAGATGGAGGAAACGAGGGTGAAGGTTTTGCCGGTTCCTGTGGCCATGGCGATCAGCATGCTCTTTTTGCCGGCGCACAGGGCCTTTTCGATGGCTTCGACGGCGGCTGCCTGGTACGGTCGCAGGCGGGATATTTCGGCGACGGGCCTTTGAGCGAACCATCGTTCGGCGGTTTCCGTGTCTTTGCGGTATTTTTCGAGCAGGGCCCTGGGGGAGTGGAAATCGGCCAGCAGCCGGGATGCGTTTTCTTTTCTGCGCACGTCGAGATGGTAGATGGATTCTCCGTTGGTGGAATAGAGGAAGGGAACCCTGTACCCCCTCCATTCGCCTACCGTGTCCGGTACGCCGCGGGCGTATCGCTTGGCCTGTTCCAGCACGTTTTCGGCGCCGAGGGAGACTTTTTTGGCTTCTATGATGCCGAGCAGCTTTCCGTCCACAAACAGGGCGTAGTCGGCGGGGCCGGTCTCGGTGGGGTATTCTTCCACGGCGTGACGGGTCAGCGATGAACAGTCGCGGACTTCGTCGCTGCGGATGAGAGTCCAGCCGAGGACGGATGATCGAAGCCGCGCATCGATGCGTTCTTTTCGCGTCCTGGCCTCGGATTCAGTCATTGCCACACCCCTTCGTCTTTGTGTGCTGCGGAGAACGCTTTTCGGGCAGTCAAGAATGATCTGATTGAATCATTCACAGCTCCCCAGAATGAACCTGGCCTGTTCTCGCCGGAGCATTTCGTATGGCGTCATGAAACGCAGGCCAAGGCCACTGCAGACATTGGGTATTTTGATGCGTTTAGGAGAGTTGGCGGGCACTTCATGCGTTACCACCGCATACCCGCCTGGCAGCGCATGAGCTATCAGGTAGAAATCGGCCACTTGGAAGAATGTATTGATCGCCGCAGGTTCGTAGTTTTGTTCCATGGTCCATCCGCTCACTTGACCAAACTGCGAGACAACCCGAGTATCGGTTGCAAGGAACATACTGTTAGCGTTATTCCGCATCCAGTCCGTGAGTTCGTCTGCGCCGGCTGCGATCTCATCGGCAACCTTGTCGATACTGAATACCTTCTGGGCGTGATTGCTCTCGATCAGCCATTCCCAGAATGCCGGGCAGAAATCAAGTCCGTAGTGAAGGTTCTTTGCCTGAATGAAAACATTCGCGTCAAGCAGGTAGATCACACCATCACCCCCAGCTCGCGCGCGGCTTCGTAAAAAGTGGACGTCTTGCGCATTCCCAGCATACGGAACGCATCCCGGAACAGGGTTTGTCCTTCCAATGTGCTGGAGAAGACGGCACGGGCGAAGCGTTTACCAGTCCGTGCGGCCAGGGTGCGGTAAAAATCACCGCCGCCGGTGCCACGATCCAGCGCCCATATTCTTTCCACCTCTTGACGGTAGTTCAGCCAAAGAGTGTCCCGGTCGATGAATCCGGCATCGAATAGACGACGCAGCGCCACAAGGGAACTCACTTTAAACAGGTGGGCCAGGCGCTGTATCTCGTCGGCAACCGGAGCGTCAATGTCGTATGCCTCATTCAGCGCATCCATCGGCATCAGCAGTTCGGCGGCCACTCTGTTGCACCACCGTTCAAGCCCTTGCTTCGGGACGCTGCCGGCTTCCGGATCGGATACACCGCTTTCTCCCGACCAAATATGGGCCAGTTCGTGGGCGATCGTAAACATTTGAGCAGCCTTGCTGTCGGAGGCGTTAATGAAGATCAGCGGGGCTCTGTCGTCGACCAGAGCGAAACCTCGAAATTCGGTCGCGTCCAGTTTGCGGTGACTATTACTGCCGACGATAGAACTGGCCATCACAAGTATTCCGGCGTCTTCAGCCCTGGAAATGAGTTGACGTAAGGCATCGGTCCACGTCGACAGCCTGCGCCGTTCTGCGACGGAAAGCCCCAGAACCTCCCGCATCGAGTCGGCCACCTGCTCCGGCTGAACATCCTCGGATGCACTGGAGACAAATTCGAGGCGTGCAAAGCCATGTATGCGGGCATACTCGCGATACCAGTCCTGCCGTTGTTGGCAGAGGTACAGGGTATCCAGCAATGCGGTGCTCGGTTCGGCCAGGGCTTCATCACGCCGGGTCCGGAAATCGGGTATCGGGAGTTGCAGTGCTGGCGGTTCTGGCAGAAAAAAATACCCGATCGGGGTATGAGTAAGCCTGGCGAAATCTTCCAGCTGTTTCAGCGTTGGCAGGGCATCTCCAGAGAGCCATAAATCCCACTTTCGAAAAGACCTCTCCAAAGCGGTATCGGACAGATGAGCCCGTTCCGCTGCCCAGCGCAATACTGGAATGGATGCGGGTACGGTGTTCATACGCTCATCTCCTTGACAGAAATTTGGGCGGATAGGGGGGCGATCGAACAATACCGCCATTCATTCGGCGCACGAGGGACTTCAGGACAATTCGATTCCCGTTGTACCACAGCGCATCCTGTTCAGCAAGACTTTTCGATGCTTTGAAAAGGGTGCTCCACCCCCGAATCCGCAGTCTCTTAAGTTCGTCACTCCCGGGGGATCCGCTCGGTTAAGATATCTGCGTCCACCCCCCATCTTGAGGTCACATTTTGTGACCTCAAGATTTCGAGTTCAGTTCGAAAGCCGAAACATAAATTCGGGAGGGAATCTGTCACTGTTCCGATCGTCCGTTTCGGCAGTTTGCTTCTCCAGAAAAAATAGACACCGGGACGCTGCGCTTCCACCCAATCCCTGAGTTCGTTCAAACGGCTGCGAGGGCAGGCGATTGCCTGTCCTGACCAGTTCGCTATCTCGACGTGCCGTATGCCGGAGGGGGCACCGTCAGAAAAAAAATCGTCACCTTGCGGCCAAATGCCATGTTTTTCCTCTTTTTTAAACATATTTGAACAAACCTGATGTGTAGATTATATGATAAAACCACCAAATAAAATACTTTTTTTGAAGTGGGTATGTGGTGAAAGCCCTTGACGATAACAGGATTTGATTTACAATGTAAATCGTATGGAGGTGGTGAAATGGCGACTATTACGCTTCGAATGTCTGAGGAAGACACCAGGCTGATCAGACAGTATGCGGAAATGACTGGAACGACTGTGTCTCAGTTTGTCCGCCAGGCGGCTTTGGACCGGATTGAGGACGAGTATGACCGATCCGCCCTTACGCGGTACCTTGAAGTCGCCGAGAGGGGAGATTTCATTCCCTACGGGGAGGCGCGCAAAGACTGGGAATTAGAATGACAGGCTATCGGGTGGAAATCGACCGGGCTCTTTCCCGGCGGATAAAAAAGCTGGATAGACACGTTCGGGAGTTATTGGACAGCTACATTACCACTCATCTTGAAGGGACGACGGAACCACGAAGGTTCGGCCGCCCTCCTGCGGGGAACGTGCATGGTTTATGGCGCTACAGGATCGGTGACTGGAGGCTGATAGTGCAGATCATCGACGACCGGGTGCTGATCCTGGCTATTGAATTCGACCGGAGAGATGCTGTGTATAAACAATGACGCTGCGCTTCCCCGGTTTTTTTCCGGGGAAATTCCTGCACTGCTGGCACCTTCCTGATTCCGCTCCGGTTTGATTTTCGATAAGAATCCCGAAGGCGGTTCCATGGCCGAGGGATCTCGCTTATGATTTGGGCCGGATTCAACCCCGAGATCCCTCGCGTTCGCTCGGGATGACAAGCAAAGGCAAGGTCTGAGATTCCTCCCCTCCGGGGATGCTCCGCGATCGGCGATGGTGCCTGCCTCGGGATGACAAACCGCTGCGCTTAGGATAACAAACAAAGCTGTCATCCTGAGGGCTGCTTCACCGCCCGAAGGATCTCGGTGTTGATTCTCGCTTTTGGTTTTACCGGATTCTAACCCGAGATCCTTCGTCGCTGCGCTCCTCAGGATGACAAGCAAAGGCAAGATCAAGATCCCTCCCCTCCGGGGATGCTTCGCGATCGGCGATGGTGCCTGCCTCGGGATGACGATCCGAGGCCGGATGGAGGACGAGTACGCCCGGCCTCTCCTTTCACAGTACCTGGAGACGGCCGGGCGGGGTGATTTCATTTCCTGCGAAGAGGCGCGAAAAGAATGGGAGCTCGAATGAGCCTCCGGCAGGCGGCTACTTAAAAAATTCAACTTTCCCGGTGCTGACATCGTACATGGCGCCGACCATTCCGATTTCACCCTTGTCGAGCATCCCGCGCAGCACAACGCTTCTGTCCCGAAGCTTCCCCATGGTCAGCTCCACATTCTTTTCCGCAACGGCCTGGACGAATTCCGTGTTCTTTGAACTCCTGGGCTCATAGTTTCCATGCACGGAATTGACGGCGGGGTTGATATTGGCCAGCGTCGCCGTGAGCAGGCCAAGCTGCGCCGAGTCGCAGGCGCCTTTGACTGCGCCGCACTCCGTATGCCCCATAATCACGATCAGCTTGGCGCCGGCGACCCTGGCCGCGTATTCAAGGCTGCCGAGGATGTCGTCATTGACGAAATTGCCCGCCACCCGGGCCACGAAAAGGTCGCCGATACCCTGGTCGAAAACGATTTCCGGCGGAACCCGGGAATCGAGACAACTCACAATGGCGGCGAAGGGAAACTGGCCCCCGGAAGTCTGCTTGACCTGGACGAGGAAGTCCCGCTTTTCGGCCTGTCCGCTGACAAAGCGCTGGTTACCCTGCTTGAGCATCTCCCGTGCCGTGTCGGGAGTGATGGAGGCCTGTGCCTCTCTGGTCAGAGCGGCGCCGCCGGCGGCGTGGGCCGCTCCGGTCACTGCAAAAAGAACCGCGATGGCAAGCCATAGTATTTTTCTTCTGTTTACCTTCATGTTTTCCTCCTTGTGAGTTTGTCAGTCCGCAGATACAGCCCCTCGACAGGCCTGCCTCGCCGGAACGGGGAAAATGCTCTTTGGACTAAGAGTCCGTCAGCGTCATTTCGGTGATCCAGACCTCGCCCCGGTCTTCGAATATGATCCTCAGGTCGACAAAATTATCGGGCGCGGTAAAGGTTCCGGAAAAGAAGGTCCATCCATAGGAACCTGCATCCATGGAGATGGGGCGGATGTTCCACTGGGGGTCCACGGCGATGTTGACAGCACCGCGGGACGCAAGGTTCCGTGCCGCCGCCCAGAAGCTGACCGTGTATCGTGCCCCCTTCCGGACGGTGATCCTCTGGCTGGTGGTACCAAAGACATGGGGGGTCCTTCCGGAGTTGTTGAGCAGATAAAGGGCAGTTGAGGCCGAGGAGTTGGGGGGCCGGTTTTCCCCCAGGTTGACGACCGTGGCCCGGGAATCGGCGTTCCGGGAGTTCCACCAGATCCCGAAATTGGAGTATTGTCCGGTGCCCCAGGCGTTTCCGCTTGTAAATTGAGCGAAGTGAGGATCTCTGGCGTAGTTTCTTCCACCCCCTCCGCCGCCGGAGGAGTTTCTGTCAGGAGGATCGAATATGGCGGAGTCTCCGGCGCCCCATCCGCAATCATAATGGGGGCACACTTCCCGGTCATAATGGGCGTACATGCGGGTGACCGCCCTTGCCACAGAGAAGCTGTAGCTCTCCCAGGGGGTGCGGACACCGAGGTATTGCATGACCGCCGGAGTACCGCCCGACAGGGCCGGATCCTTGGTGAAAAAATAGCATCGGCACCACTGCAGGCCTCTGTCAGTGTCTATCTGCCGGTGCTTCCAGAGGACCTGGTAGGGTCCCTGGGGCGAGCCGAAACGGTTGGTGTATTCCTGGGAGCCCACCAGAGACCAGAAGGCTTCACCCCGTCCCATGTTGCGGCTCAAGTCCCGTATGATGTAAAAGTTGAATTCATCCGGGGAAGGCCCCCGTCCCAGAACGCCCAGGAAAAGAGAGTTCAGAAAATCGGCATTCTGGTAGGCCCTCCACTGGATGATTTCCGGATCGGCCACGGCTTCGACGGGGACGGGAGAAAGGAGAAAGATCGCGGCAGCCAGCAGTGCAAGGAAGAGAACAGTCCCGGAAAAGCGCGGTTGTTTTTTGCTTCCCGTTGTGCGACCGGAAAGGCAGCTCATTTCGTTTCACCCTCCTTTTGATGGAAACTCGACTCTCACATGGGCCTGACGGCCCTGTCCGCGGGCAATGCTTATGCTCTACAAGCCCGAAAGCGACCGCCGGAGATATTTCCAAATATTCTCGACATATATTGTACTGTGAAGAGGCAGATCATTCAATAAAGGGGTTTTGGGAAATTTCGGCGGGATGATGCCTGATCCGGGAACAAAGCGGGCCGTGTCCATGCAGCACAGACGGGGCGGCCCGGTACACCGGATCGCCCCGTCTGGGTATTCCGCATTGCCCGACTACAGGTTTTTCCAGTGCTTGAACCCTTCCCCAACCACCTCCGCGACGTCGGCCATGATGATGAACGCGTTCGGGTCACGAGAGACGGTGAATACTTTCAGCTCCATGGCCTGGCGGCGGTTCAGCACCACCATGATCATCGGGCGCTCCGCGCCGGTATAGGCTCCCTCGCCGCGGATGATTGTAGCGCCCTTCCCCATCTCCTCCACAATAAAGCGCTTCACGTCCTCCACCCTTGAGGTGATGACGGTCACCTGCTTTCTCCGGTCAAAGGACTTCAGCACGCTGTCGATGGTGACGCTCTCGACGTAGAGCAGCACCCCGCCCATCAGCAGCTGCTCAAGGTCGACGGCGAACCAGGAGAGAAACAGGATAGCCGTATTGATGTAGAAGGAAAACATGCCCACATCGACACCCCAGCGTTTCTTCGCGGCCACGACGATAACGTCGGTTCCCCCTGTCGAGCCGCCGACGCGGAAGACTAGCCCCATGCCGATGCCGCTGCATACCCCAGCGAGCAGCGCGGCGAGAAAGGTGTTGGCCAGCACGGGATAGGTGAAGAGTTCGAAGAAGGCTACCGCCCCCGATGAGAGCAGCGAGACATAGAGTGTCCACAGGACAAAGCGCGGGGAGAGCACCCGCCACCCCCAGGAAAGGAGCAGCAGGTTTCCGATAGCGATCACCCATGCGGGAGAAATGTCGAAAACATAGCGCGTAAGCAGTGCTATTCCCGAGAGTCCCGCACCGGCGAAACGGTAGGGCACGACGAGGGCCACAATGGAAAAATTCATCAGGACGGCTCCCAGCGTGGCGTACCAGAACGTCCCCCATTCAGCCCGGATCAGCTCGCCGAACTGCCGGAAAATCTTGCGGAAGTTAAAGCGTTCCATGGTCTCTTCCTTTCGTCATGCAGCCCCGGTCAAAAAGAAGCCCGCGAAGGGCTTCAGGTCTTTTCAAGGGGGCCGGAGATCTCACAGCAGAAGCTGCATCAGGCCCCGGAGACCGGCGACGAACGCAGGAATGATGAACAGCGCCGCCAGCCCGAACACGAGGAGATTCCCCGTGGCGGGGTTGAAATCGTCGAGTGCCTTCCGAAAAGGGCGTTTCAGCAGCAGCATGCCCAGCGCCAGGTCGAAGCCGGCCATGAAAGCAGCCAGCACAAAACCAAGGGCGAGGTGGCCGGAAAGGGTGGACAGCCCGATGCCGGGAACGAGTATCCAGCACAGGGCGAAAGCGATGGCCGTGCCGGAAAGGATGCTGAGCTTCAGGGCACGGGTCTTTCCGATCCGGGGGACCAGGAAGACGGTCCGGGCGATTCCGTGCAGCGTCTCCGCCCCGGCAAGGGCGAGACACAATGCCAGGGTGCGGAGAATTGTCTCCATAGTCATGACAACAACCTCTTCAGCTGCCCGACCAAGGGCTGGAATTTCAGCAAGATGGTCTCTTTCGACAAGCCTCCCTCCACCAGGGTACGACGTGTCGGGAAGGCAGCCGGCTGATCCAGATTATACCCTGCAATCGGGATGTATGTCGGGAGATAAAACAGAGGCCGCCCCGCAGCAGCACGAGGCGGCCCTGTCTTCGTCAGGTTTTAAAATACCGGGGCGTTTCCGGTTTTGTCCTGAAATTTTCTCAGGAATACATGGGTGTTGTGCAGCACGTTCCTGGCTTGCGAAAAGGTGAAGCGGTCTATCAGCTTCATGCCTTCCTTTTTCTCCTCAGCGCCCTTGTTCAGAAGTTCCAGCGCCCGATTTTCCATTCCCGCCGCGCTAACCCTGATTCCGGTCCGGTTCGCTTCCCAGAATCCTTTCAAAATGCTGAAGAGGAGGTCATGGTCAAGATCGGTCACTTTTTGGAGCATGCGGGTCGTCCACCACGCCGAATTTTGGCCGTAGGCGCTGTTCACATTCTGGAATTCTTCCGGAATGGAGGAAGCCCCTGCGTAGACGGGGAAATAGCCGGAATATCCGGGCACGTTCATGGTATACCACATGACGCTTCCCACTTCCACCGGCAAATAGCCGCGAAGATGGGCAACGGTCGATGACTGGCACAGGCTTGTACGAATCGCCCGGGGAATGAGGAGTTTATCTGTCACATCTTCCCAGGGCTCCATATGATTGATGGGTTTATGGTATTTGGAAGTTCCCTCGTAAGTGTCGGAAAGGACTGCCATAAGGTCCTCAGGAAGAAGGGCGCCGATTTTATCTCCCAACAGGTCATACGCCCTGTTTTCCCTGTCTATGTCGTAGGGGGAGGACATTCTTGCCGGATCGCCATAGGCCTTGCGGAAATTGAATTTTCCGGCGGAAGGATCGTGCCATCCCTTTTCCACAGCGGTAGAAATTAGCGCTGCACTCGCACTATCAAATTCTTCCCCGATGGTGAAACGGTTCGCCACAACGAGAACTTCGTCGTCTTTCACTCTCCGGGCAACCCAGTTTTTGGAAGTCGTTTCTACTATCCATGCTTCCCCGGGATCAGCAAGACAATAGGTAAGCCCTCCCCAGTCCGCCTGTCCGTAGGCGTCGATGAGATCCCCCACCAGCTTCACTGCATCCCGGGCAGTTTTTGCCCGCTCCAGTATTAGCTGGCGCATGGCGTAGCGCCGCACCCCTTCGCCGGGAAGGTTGTCCTCTTTTGAATACATCCAGTTGCAGCTCATGGTGACACCCAATTCGTTCATGCCTACGAGAACGGAATCATAGGGCCGCGTCTCGGACGCAATGCCAAGCCCGGACGAACCGTAGGCATTTCCCGATGCCCAGTAGCGGAGTGTGGAGGCAGGAAGATCCAGCGCCACATAAGGGACCTGGATTTTTTTACCCTGTTCGTGGGAGGCTGCCGGTACAGACCAAAGCCGCCCCACTGCCGTAAAGCCCATGTCTTCATTGTGCCCATGAAGAACAGAGCCGTCTGCCGTAGCTCTTTTCCCGACAAGAATCGTAGTGCAGCCTTCGGACATTGCAGGAATCAGAGATACAATCAAAAGCAGCGCTAATGTAATCGATATTCTTTTCATTTTCACGCCTCCTGTTTTCTTCGATTCGGTCTTTAAAACCTCCCAGGAACAGCTTTTTCTTTGCTCTGCTTCCTGGTCCCGATGAGAAAAATCCTGGTCGCTCTCCCTCCTTTCGCCGGAAGATTCCGAAAGAAGCCGCCAGCACATGCGAGAAGCCAAAATTTCATAAGCATTCGCCTTTTGAAGTTTTTCCTTCAAACATACTAGTTTTACTTTTACATCTTGTCAAGATTTTTTTATTTTCTGTTACAAGACAGTGATAATGTCACCCCTGGAACGGGACAGGGGGGGGAAAGGAGAGATGAATGCTGCGATAGCGGTATCCTTGTCGGAGGTGGTGAAATTGCGAGGATGACGGTTCGGGCATCCGGAGGAGAAACAGGCTGATCAGGCGGTTCGGAAAGATGAGCCGGACGGCGATGTCACAGTTCATTTGCCTGCCGGTGCGGACCGGATCGGGGACGAGAGCGCCCGGCCCCTCCTTTCGCAGTACCTGGAGACGGCCGGGCGAGGAGATTTCATTTCCTATGGGGAGGAGAGCAAAGACTGGGAGCTCAAATGATCGTCGGGCTGATTTTCGACGGAGGGTAACGGGTCGAGGTCTCCGCTAAAGGTCCCGTTCTTCCACCAGGATGCGGGCCAGCTCTTTTTCGACAGGGCCCGTGTACATATTTCCGTGGTAGCAGGAAATCCGCTCGAGGTGCAGATTCTTTATCTTTTTCACGGATCTGAGGGCTTCCTTTTTATCAAGAGTGAACTTCGGATTGGCTTTGGCGAGCCTTCCGTCCTCGATGGCCAGCGCGTCACCGGCCAGCAGGAGCTTTTCATCTTCAAGAAGAAGGGAGATGTGCCCCGGAGTATGACCGGGGGTCTCAATGACCTTCACGCCGCCGCAGATATAGTCCATGTCCTGTACGACATCATCGACCGGGCAGTGTTCCACCGTCTCCAGGTAGCGGGCGAACCGCTCGCCGAATTCCTTTTCTTCTCCTGAGAGGGATTTGTTGTACTCCAGGGCCTGGAGCAGCCTCAGCGATTGTTTCTTTCCCGAAATGTAGTCCGCTTCCTTCTCGCTCGAGAGTACCCTGATCTTCGGGTTTCTCCTCTTGAGTTCCGCCAGCGAGCCGATGTGGTCGTGGTCATGGTGGGAGAGGACGATTGCGGTAATGTCCGCCACGGTACCACCCATCTCCGCCAGAGCCTGCTCTATGTCGTCCGCCTGGTCCGGGTAGCCTGCGTCAAAGAGGATGATGCCGCTTTCGTCCCTTATGGCGGCAGGATGGATGATTGATTTCGTGAAACCGAGATCTTTCGTGATCGTCAGGACGGTATATGCAATCATTTCAATTCTCAACTCCGGAAAGGAATTTTTTGAGCACGGCTCGGCTTATGGCTTTCGCCGCCAAAATCGAGGGAGAGGCGCAGCATGTCAAAAAGCTGAATGCCATCCTCAAAGATCGGCTCAGGGTAGTTATGTATGAAAAAGTCCCGGTCAATGGCTGTGACCCGGAATCCCTGCCTCTGGTAGAAAGCGAGCTGGTAGCCGAATGTCCCGGTGCCTACCTCCAATCGGCCGGCTCCGGACTTCCGGTAGAAATCGACGACCCACTTCAGAAGCGCCGTGCCGATACCGGTTTTCTGACGGTCAGGATGCACAGCGATGCACATAAGCTCCTGCCCGCCGGAATCAAGGGGTTGAACGGCACATGCGCCAACAACAGTCCCATTCTCTGACGCGGCGAAACACCGTGATTGTGCGAGATACGAGCGGACTTTCGCCTCCGAGGGATCGGCAAGCAGCAGCAAATCCAGAGGAGCATCTTCAGTCGGAACTTCCCGAATCAGCAGCGGCATATCCATATCTCCCGTTGTATAGTTTTTTGAACATGCCATGGCAGGACGTTTTTTCTTCATCATGATTTTACTCAATGCTGCACCTGTTTTTATTGTACATGCTTTCCGGGTCAATAACACGCCTGCGGGAGCCTCCGTATGCCCGTTCAGCACTCCACGAAAACATGATACTATACGGCTGTTGTGCCGAACGAAAATAAACAAGGTGAAAGCATGGTGCACACTGCAAAAGAAATACTGTTTTTTCGAAAGGAGACAGCATGAAGGAAATTCCGGAAATGTCCGTTCGGGAGTTGGCTCAGGCGATCCGGGCCGGGGAAATATCGTCGGTGGAAGTGACGGAAGCGTTTGTGCGCCGGATCAGCGAGGTGAACCCGAAACTGAATGCCGTTGTCCAGGTCTGCGCCGACTCGGCACTGTCGGAGGCGGCACGGGCGGACCGTGCGCTGGCAAGGGGTGAATGCTTCGGCCCCCTGCATGGTGTCCCCATGACGCTGAAGGATTCCTTCGATTCCGCGGGCGTAGTTTCCGCAGGCGGAACCCTTGGGCGGAAGGACTTCGTTCCCGGGAAGGATGCCACGGTCCTGTCCCGTCTCAAAAAGAACGGGGCGATCCTTCTGGGAAAAACCAATACGCCCGAGTTTACCCTGATGTACGAAACCGACAACCTGGTGTACGGGCGGACGAACAACCCCTATGACCCGGAGTGTTCGCCGGGCGGCAGCAGCGGAGGCGCCGCCGCGATCGTGGCTTCCGGATGTTCCCCCTTCGACGTGGGCAGCGATTACGGCGGGAGCCTGCGGTATCCCGCCCACTGCTGCGGAATCACGTCCATCAAGCCGACGTCGGGCCGGGTTCCGAGAACGGGACATATCCTTCCCTTCGGCGGCGTGCTGGACTCTTTCCAGCAGGTCGGCCCCGTGGCGAAGCACGTGGAGGACCTTGAATACATTCTTCCCCTGATAGCCGGTCCCGACTGGATCGATCCTTCCATTGTCCCCATGCCTCTCGGCGAGTCGAAGAACGTGGATATCCGCACGATGAGAGTCGCTTTTCACACCGACAATGGAGTTCTTCCTGCTTCGGAGGAAACCGTTTTGGCGGTGCACGCGGCAGCGAAAGCGCTGGAGGACGCCGGCGCCCTGGTCGAGGAGGTCCGGCCGGAGGGTATCGAAGACTCGTACGAGATCATGATGGGGCTGCTGTCCGCCGACGGAGGGGCCTCCATACGGAGGCTGCTGCGGGAGTCGGGTACGGAACGGCACTCCATTCCGTGGCTCGGACTTGGGTCTCCCATGGAAAGTGCCGCTTTCGACGCACTGGTCATGAGATGGTACGGCTTCCGCAGTTCCATGCTTTCGTTTCTGGAGAACCGGGACGTGATTCTTTCTCCCGTGAACGCTCTGCCGGCCCTGCCCCATGGTGCGGTACGGGACGATCTTCGGGCGTTCAGCTACACCATGGCCTACAATCTCACCGGCTGGCCCGTCACGGTGGTTCGTGCCGGGACGTCATCGTCGGACCTCCCAATCGGGGTGCAGATCGCGGCCCGTCCCTGGAGGGAAGACGTGTCTCTGGCCGCCGCCGCATGGGTGGAACGGGAGCTCGGGGCATTCCCGCCGCCCGATCTTTCCCGGGAGAGGTGATTTCCGGCTAAACTCGCCTCTGTGCGCCGCCATGAGCCGGAAAGAGCTGGTCGTCATTCGGGCAGCCTCCCGGTTCATGGCATGCCGAAGTACTTCAGAAACCAGTTCATGTATTTTGTTATCTTCGCAGACGCGAATATACGCGTCAGTTCCTGCATCAGGGTAAAATCCAGGCCGGCCAGGGCGTCTTCGTCCATCCTCAGATCGTCAAAGACAAAAGCCTTCCAGAGAGAGTAGTTCTGTGGGGTATACCTCGTTATGTATAGCTGGTCAAGCAGGGCCTTTTCTTTCGTCGCCCCGATATATCCGGGCGGTCCCTCCACCCTGCTTGTGCCGGGAAAAACCAGGTTTGAGGGAAGCCTCTCCCAGTCGATGTTTCCGTATGACGTCATCAGGCTGGATCTCCGCTTCTTACTGACGGCCGTGACCGATGCAACGGCATCAGGTATAATACCTGCCTCAAAGAGCACGAGGTTTCCGGATACTGCCGCCGGGCCGCAGATATTGCAGGCAAGATATCGCAGGGAGGGCTCTCTTCTGCGCACGAGGGATCCCAGGCAATACCATCCGCGCTTCAGCCGTTCGATGTACCCGTCCGATACCAGGCCCTCTATCTTCTGCCATACATTGATGTATCCGTTCTCGCGAAGCCTATTCTGCAAGACCCAGCCGGGGATCTCCGTCTCCAGGCCCGCAAGCAGTTCCAGATCAGTCATGCCGTCATCATCCCGTCTTCATTTTCTATTTTATGTATGTTAACATCTAATAATAAGATTTTACACTGCATAAAACGAAAATCCAGGTCATCACACCCTGAGGTTTCAAGAGGATCCTTCCTGTGGAATTTTATGTGAAAGGAGAAATCGTGCAGCTGCATCGACGAGTTTTTCCTTCTGCTGAAGGAACATCTCTGTACTCCATGCAGCGGAACTCCTCTTTTCGAGTGCATCAGTCATAAATCCGCCGACATCGCGGATTATTTCCCTGACATCCAATGAAGAGGCTCTTTTTTCGAAGAGTTCTCCAAGCAGTTCCGGACTGAGATGTTCACTCCGGTCAAGGGTGCCCTTTTCTTTCAGTCGCTCCTCAAGCCAGAATATGTTCAATTCCGTGCATTTGCGCATATACCACAGGAAATCATACCAGTCCCGTCCTTTAATCCGCCGGCCTCCCCACCGGCGATGCAGTATCGCGTCCATTTTTCCCGCAAAAGATGAGGAAAGGGTGCAAAGGCGTACCGGATATTGAAAGGGATACGAACCGTAGAGGGTCTCAGTCTCAGGAAGAACGGAAAACCCCGTCTTTTCTGCATCAATTTTCACTCTGAGGCTCTCTGATCTGCTTATGGATAAAACCAGGCTTCCGCTGGACACGTCTCCCCCATGTTCCTTTACGGTGAACCGGACTTCTCCAAACCCGAGGTCTGCAAAAAAGCGGACTATCGGTTCTTTGTATTCCGAAAGAGAAAAATCAGGGACAACAGAATTTACGGTGAAATCAAGATCCTCTGAAAATCTCGGCAGGCCGTGAAATATTCGAAGCGATGTCCCTCCAAACATAGCCGCATACTTAAAAAAGTCAGTATGAAGTGAAAGCCCCATCAGTGCCAGATTCTGAAACTTTTCCAGCGCCGGTAATCTTTCACCTTCTTCGATATGCTTTCTTATTTCTTCAAAAATCACCTTCACCTTCCTTTCGAAAAGAAACCCTTACCCCCGCGGTCGGTCACTCGCCGAGGCAATACTTCCCTTCGATTCTCAGGGCGGCCTTTCCGCCGAAGAGGACCTTTCCGTCCTTTGTCCTCAGTCTGACCTCGTTGAAGATCCGGTTGTCGCCCCCCTGCTCTATTTTGATGCTGTCGCCGTTCCACTGTCCATTTTTGAGCAGATAGCAGCCGAAGGCGCTGTTTCCCGAGCCGGTGGCGGGGTCCTCCAGGTAGCCGAATTTCGGAGCGAAGACCCTGGTGTGGGCAAAGTACCCCGGAGCGGCGGTCTCCAGTGAGTAGACCAGCACTATGTCCACGTCGTTGCTGAGGCAGTACTGTTTCAGCCCTTCCTCGTCGGGGTACATGGAGATCTCGTCCGCCAGGTTCTTTATGGGGACGATCAGCGTCCGGAGCCCCGCGTCGATGATATCGAGGGGCAGGGAATCCGATATGGCGCCCTCCTTTATGCCGAGGGCGGCAGCAATGGACTGTTTCGGCAGGGGGCACCAGATCATGAGGGGATCGGGGGCGGAGATGTAGATGCAGTCCTCCTCGTTGATGTGGTTGTAGATGTTCAGCCTGCCCTTCCGGTTGGTGCCGATTTCGATGACGGGCGTTTTTCTCAGCCCGTCATCCCGCCGGATGACCTCGTACATGGTGGCGATGGTGCCGTGGCCGCAGAAGGCGACTTCGCATTCCGAGGAATAGTAGGTTAGGAGGATGCCTCCCGCGTCATCCCTGGTGACGTAGACCACCTCGGAGACGAAACCGGAGTGCTCTTTGGCGATGTTGAGCATGGCGTCCCCGGAGAGCGAATCCGTTCCCAGGTCGAGAAACGCAGCCGGGTTTCCCTCGGACTTTCCGATGGTGAAGGCGTTCAGCTTGTAATACGGGTATGTTTTCATGGCCGTCCTCCCGGGTACTTTATTGGTAGTCCTGTTCCCCCAGCCAGTTCTCAAGAAATCGGAGCTGACCCGGGGTGTGGAAATAATGCTCGCCGTCCTTCATGACCGACACCCGGCAGCTGAACTTCTTCGCGAAGGAGTCCAGGACATCCCGCTCGGTGAGGGTGTCGTTCTCTCCGTAGAGGATGGAGGTGGGGCTGTTCCAGATGTCCACAGGGTGGGCCCGCACATACTCATAATACTCCCACGAGAGGGTCTCGCCGAAGGGTGTGGGAATCTCTTTTTCCTCCCGGAGCCGTTCTTCGGTCACGCCCGTCCACCGCATCATGTTCCGGATGAGCCGTTCCATATCCAGCACCGGGGAGAGGAAGAGACTCTTCCGGAAAATAACGTCCCGCCATGCGACCAGGCTGAAATAGGCGCCGAGGCTGCAGGCATACAGGGAGATGCTGCTGCAGGAACCCTTCACCGCCTTATGCACCGCCTGGAGGTCGCGGACGCCGTTCTGGACTGTGCAGGGGCGGGGATCGTTCTTCCGGCCGCCGTGCTCGGGCAGGTCGAAGGCGAGGACACGGTATCCCCTGGGAACCACCTCCCGGGCCAGCATCTCAGCTTCTTCTTTTTGGGAGCCTTTGCTGTGGACGTAGAGAAACAGCCTGTTGGAAGGAGCTCCGAAGAGCAGCGCAGGAATGGTGCCGATGGTTTGTTTTTCGGTAATCATTGAATTCCTCGATTCCGGGATGTGATGACGGCGGGCATTGTGTCCGCCCGATTTTCCGCCCGTCTGTATCCTGCGGGTTTGGCGTCGGGTATCAGCCTCGGGATAGCCATGCAGAGATCATCGGAAGGGAGCTGCGCTCCGTGCCGCTTCAGAACGGGAAAAATCAGTCCGGAGAGGCCTTCGCTTTCCTGTAGCGTTCCGGATCGAATTCGCTGAACGAGTTCTTCCCCGATTTCTTGGCTTCATACATGGCAAAGTCGGCACACTCGATGAGTTCATAGACGTTTTCCGTGTCCTTGCCGTACACGGCCATGCCCGCGCTGCAGAAGATCTTTTCCTGAACGTCGTCACCCAGCTGGACGGGACGGTTCATGACCAGCTCTTTCATCCTGTCCCAAACGGCCCGGATATCCTCTTTTTCAACGGTGTCATACCCGTGGATATAGAGCCCGAACTCGTCGCCGGCGATTCTCATGCAGATAAGGCTGTCGAAGGGCAGACGGCCCAGGCGGTCCGCAAATTCCTTCAGGTACCTGTCGCCGGCCGCGTGGCCGTAGGTGTCGTTTATACGCTTGAAGTCGTCGAGGTCCACGAAGGTGAAGATTCCACGTTTTTCGGGGGCCCGGGAGATTGCGAGTTCAATCTCCTGCCTGTACTGGTACCTGCTGACAAGACCCGTGAGGGCATCCCTGACGAGCCTGTTGTTGAGGTCCTGGTTCAGCCTGTTCAGAGCGGAGTTGGCTTTTTTGAGCTGCCGTTGGGTGTTCACCAGGTCGCTGTTCAGCTTCTGGATCTTTTCGAACTGCTCACGGATGACAGTATCGCTTCCCGTCATGAAATCGGTGTCCGACGCTTTCACCACGTCCATAAACCGGTGTATGGTGTCCCGCAGGACGGCCGCCGCAGGGTCGCCGTCGCGGAGATAATCATCATGTCCGTGGATGAGGATTGTGTCGCCCGTCGCCGTCACGCAGAGGCAGACCCCGGCTTCCGGAGAGGCGATGCTGAAACCGCCCTCGCACAAAAGGAGATTCTTTCCGGAGAGAGCCTTTTGGGCCATTCCGGCGATTCTTTCCATGTCGGCGGGGGAAAACAGCGCCGTCAACACCTTCTGGAAGGGAGAAAGAAGGTGGACGGGGTGGTACCAGAAGGTGTGGAGGATATTGAATTCGCGGTCACACTTGAACAAAAAGGAGGTTCCGCTTGTGTCCATTCCGGTTTCCTTTCCGGACCCGTTATGCGGCAAAAGTCTTGTGTGCCCAGCGAAGGAGCTCTCCTGCCGAAGGCGAATAGAAATCGATATCCCATTTTTTCCACAGTTCGTCCGTCGTATCGAAAGCCTGGCCGCCCACCGCGATTTTTACCCCGGGATGGGCTGCCCGTATGGCCTTCACCACTCTCTCGCAATCTGCAAGGTAGGGCGGCATCGTCACGGAAAGAGCCACGAGGTCGGGTTTGTGCTCGCCTATTGCCTCGACGACGGCCTGCCCGGGCAGGGCGGCTCCCAGGTAGAAGGTGTCCCATCCCTGGTACTCGAACATGTCGGACAGCATCCTGATTCCCATTTCATGGAGCTCGCTCCCGACCGCACAGGCAATCAGCGTCCTATTCTTCCGGGGGCTTTCGAAAATCTCATCGAAGAAACCGGACATGGCGGTCTGGGTCACCGATGTGGCATAATGCTCCCTGTCCACCGTTATGACGTTCCGGTGCCATAATTCGCCTATTTCGTGCATGACCTTCCTGAGGATCTTTTCGTAGATGTGCTCCAGGGGCACTCCCTGTTTCCGGGCGTCCCTGATGATTTCGTGAGCGTTTTTTGTCCGGCTTCGCAGAAGGGCGTCCAGGTAGGCTTTTCGGATGTCGTAGTAATCACCTTCGCTGAAAGATGTGGACAGTTCGATGTCTGTTACGGCTTCGGTAGTCACAGCGATTGCCAGGTCAAGATATTCCGCCGCTTTTCCCAGCTCGTCCCCGGTGAGGATTTCCGGGGCATGGTCGGCCAGGATTTCCGACATGATCCTGTAGTGGCCGGTCATGATCTCCATGATCCTGTCCCTGTCAAGGTCTTTCATCAGGTTGCACAGAAGCTCGTAGAGCCACCTGGCATATCCTTCGAAAATCCTGCCGTCGCTGAAATACACCGAGGTCATCAGAAAGCTGAGGTTGTAGACCACATCGTCGTACATCATCTTTCGTCGTCTCTCGTCCATCTGGCTTTCAAGCCCGGGGTCCCGTCTGAGCTGCTCTTCGAAGACCATCTGGGCAATTCTGGTGAACCTCTGATCTTCATAGTTCATCAAGAGACTCATTTTTCCATCCCCCTGTTTTTAATCAAAACGGTCCGGAAAAACCCGCATTGCCCTGTGAGCGCAAAGAGGACGTCACTTTCACAGCCCGGAACAGAAGGTACCAGATTTCTCCTCTGGGGAAAACAGCCTGATGAACTGCGCCGCCAATCCCGGGTCAAACTGCGTTCCCGCACAGGCGGCTATTTCACCGAGGGCGCAGTCGCGGCTCTGCGCCTTTCTGTAAGGGCGGTCATTGGTGATGGCGTCGTAGCTGTCGCAAATGGCGATAATCCGCGACATCAAGGGGATCTCGTCCCCCGACAGTCCGTCGGGGTATCCCCGGCCGTCATACCGTTCATGATGATGTCGGACCGCCTGCGCGATTTCCCGCACCTGGTCCATTTGATCCAAAGCGTTCGCTCCGTGTTCCGGGTGCATCTTAATGTACCCGTATTCCTCCCCCGTCAGATTTCCGGGCTTGTTCAGGATGCCGTGGGGGACAATGGTCTTCCCGATATCATGGACAAGGGATGCGTAGTGGATTTTCGTACTGAACTCCTCGGATATTTCGAGACTTTCCGCCAGCCGAAACGCCAGGGAGGCAACGTTCGAACAGTGGTCCTTTGTGTAGGGGTCATGGGTTTCCAGAAGCTTGAGGAAGGCCATGATGATGCCGTTCGTCATGTTCTTGTGAAGCAGGCGCATTTCCTCCTGCTTTCTGTCCACGATGCTCTGAAACCGGCTTTTCGTATTGGTAAAACTGAAAATGTTTTTCAGCCAGGTATCAACCTGGTACTGTGCTATGGCGTTGTTCTTGAAGCCTTCCGGCGGGATGTAATAGGGGTTTTCGTGAATTCTGCTCCGCCAGAGGATAAGGGGATGGAGCTGGATAATGTTCCGGATCATCTCGTGGGAAAACCTGTTTACGTTATACCGGCACAGGGCGGAAACAGGGTACCTGTCAAAGACGTACTCATTCAGCTTCCACTCGTACTCGATGATGAGATCCTCGCCGTCTTCGTAATCCAGAACCCAGCTGATCTCGCCAGTTATGGCAAGCCCGCTGTAGCCTTCCCTGACTGCGGTTTCAACCGTCGACTGGATCAACGAGATCAGCTTGTCCGGAGAAAATTTGCCGCCTTTCGAATACACGTCCGATTTTTCGAGCACGAGAAGTTCTCCGGAGGCGCCGGAACCGGCTGAGAGTCTTTCAACCCGCTGAAGCACGGCGGAAGAATCCACGTCCCCCGTGATGTAAAGACACCGCTCATTCCGCAGGAGGGCCGAATGGATGAATGAAGTCACATAGTCCTCGATTTCCTTCTCTTCGGCGTAGAGTGCGACCAGATGGTCCCCCGGCCGCACTTCCACGGCCTGGTTCAGCAGATCCTGCAAGGGCATGAAGACTTCCCCCCGTTCTCTCTTCACTCAGATTTCAGTGATTATATCCGATTTCTCGTCAAGGGAACGTGACGTTATGAAACACCACCATAATACAGGAAATTTTCTGATTATGGGTCTCTCGCGCTCTGATGTTGTCTCAACTGCAGATCCTTCCTCTTCGGGAGGAGGTGTCATTCTGAGGGCGAAGCCCGAAGAATCTCGGTTCGGTCTTTAAGACCTTTAAATCAGATCCTCCCCTCCGGGGATGCTCCGCCTCGGGATGACAGGAGATTTGTCATCCTGAACGAAGTGAAGGATCTGGTCTTAGGGTCTTCAGAATCAACCCCGAGATCCCTCCTCCCCTCCGGGGATGCTGCGCCTCGGGATGACAGGAGATTTGTCATCCTGAACGAAGTGAAGGATCTGGTCTTAGGGTCTTCAGAATCAACCCCGAGATCCTCCCCCTTCGGGGACGCCCGCCTCGGGATGACAGGAGATTTGTCATCCTGAACGAAGTGAAGGATCTGGTCTTAGGGTCTTCAGAATCAACCCCGAGATCCTCCCCCTTCGGGGATGCTGCGCGATCGTCGCAGAAAACGCTCCTCAGGATGACAAAAAGAGCAGATCCTTCCCCTTCGGGGACTCAATCAGGCAAAAGCGCCCTCTATTTCTTTTCCCGGACCATGATCACCGTCGGGATGCCCGCGGGGTTCAGCCCCCCGTCTTCCCTGTCGGCGAACCCGAACTTCATATACAGCCTTCTTGCCGCTCCTCCTTCAGGAACGCCGGGCGCAAAGGTCTGCACGGTCATCTCCCTGGCGGAATCCAGCTCGCCGATCACTTTTTCCAGCATCCGGCCGCCGATCCCCAGCCCTCTTTTCCCGGAATCAACGACGAACCAGCACAGCTCGTTCCCTTTCCGGTCGATGATAGCCGCGCCGCAGAGTTCGTTTTGCTCCTTGCAGCCCAATACCCGGTTCGTTTTCAGGCAGTCCTCAAGGGCCGTTTCAAAATCGGCGACCCCGACCATCGGGCCGAAAAGGCCTTCCACCTGGGACGCCAGCCCCAGAACAGCCTGCATGTCCTCAAAACCCAGATATGTGATCATTCCCTGCTCCGGCCGTCTCTTTTCCGGCTATTTTATGACCCTGTATTCCGGAACGACGTCGACGTTGTTCTTTATCAGCTGCCAGACGGGGCAGACCGACTCCTCCGCAAGCTGGACCGCCCTCCGGAGATCTTTTTCTTCCGCGTCCTTCGACTCCAGGAGAAATTCGATGCAGATCTTTTCAAGCTTTATGGGAGGCTTCTCGCTCCTTGTGCCCTTTGCCCTGACTTCAAATCCGGAGACCGTCTTCCCCATTTTCCGCAGAAGAGCCACAACGGCCGTGGCACTGCATCCGCCGAAGCTGAGAAGAAACAGTTCAAGCCCCCTGAACCCCATTCCGTCCCCAAGGGGCGGGACGTAATCAATACTCACCGGGTGGTCCGGGCTGGCAAGTGAAACGCCGGTAAACCGGACCTTGTCGTTGACCAGCTTGATTGTGACTTCTTCATGCAGTTCGGACATCGTATCGCCCCTTTTTTTTCCCGGATTGCTCCGGGGTGTCTGCTGGCCCCTCATTGCTTCCCCCGAATCCCGCCCGGCACGCTATCGGTTCCTAGCTTGTTCCCTGAGAGCGTTTTTTACCCCTATCAGCGACGCCAGAATCATTTACTCAGAATCCCGGGTTCCGGTGAGGTTTCCCGAATCCCCCTGCTTTCATATTCCTTCCGCAGAAGCCCGTGGTACAGCAGATCTTCGAACTGGCCCCAGTGTTTCACGTGGCTGCGCAGACACCCTTCCGGGGTAAAGCCTGCTTTCTCGAGCACCCGAATCGACGGGGCGTTGCGGCCCAGGGTGGTGGCAAATATCCGGTTGAGGCCCAGGCTGCGGAAACCGTACTCCACAACGGCCATCGCCGACTCGCTGGCGAAACCGCGGCCCCAGTACGGGCGGCCGATCCAGTATGACAGCTCGGCGCTTTCGTTCACCTCGTCCCGGATCAGGCCGATCATGCCGATGATGGAGTCCTTCCCCTTTTGCCGGATGGCCAGAACCACGTCATCGGGCTTCAGTCCGCCGATCCATGCCTCGGCCATGCCCTCTTCGAAGGGATGGGGAATGTTCAGGGCGCTGCGGGCAACGGCCTCGTCCCCCGCAAGGAACCGAATTCCGTCCGCGTCTTCCGGTGTTATCGGCTCCAGGAATAACCTCGCTGTCAAAATCATGCCTTTCCTCACACTTTCCCGGTGGATGGAATGCTCCGGCCGCCCAGGTCCGAAGGTTATTTCTTCATCTGCTCCCGGATCAGTTCATGGAGCTTCTCGTAATACTGCCCCACGTGCAGCCCGTCGATGAAAACATGATTCACCTGGATGTTGAAGGGAAGCAGCACCTTCCCGCCGTCCTGTGAGTATTTTCCCCAGGAGATCCTCGGAATGCAGTCTTCTTTCTTCAGGCTCATCGTATGGTCGACGGCGGTAAAGGGAATCCATGGAAGGGGCGAAAAGAAAGCGAAGTCGGAACGGCCCTTCAGCATGGTCATGTCGAAACAGGACGTGCTGTGCTCTATGGCCGCCTTTGCCTTTGTGTCGAAAGCGACGATATCGTCCTCGAACTCCACGGTGATCATCCGGAACAGATCTTCGTTTCCCCGGATGCAGGCAAAGGAAGGATTGATCCGGTCATAGAGAACTACTTTCCCTTCCATAAGCCTGTATCGAAAGTTTTCCACCCGGTTGAGCGCTTTCACGGCAAGGAAAAGCAGGGTGTTGGTGAGAGACAGGCCGCAGGACCGGGCATATTCCTTCAGCCCGGTGATATCAACATTGAAGTTGACGTTGTAGAAAGGGAGATCGCTTCTCAGGAAAAACTGAAAATGTTCTTTCCTGCTCCATGTTTCAATGTCTATTTCCTTCATTTTCACCTCCGCACTAAATGGTGTCGATTCGTCACAGGACAGGCCCCCTCACTTTCAAGTGCTTTCCGGTCCGGTTCCTGCCTGACTGCGGATCAGTTCAAGTGCCGCTTCTTCATCAAGCGGCCTGGCAACAAGAAATCCCTGAATTTTGTCACATCCGTTCCTGAGCAGGTACTCCTTTTGCTCTTCATGCTCTACCCCTTCCGCAACGACGCAGTGTCCCAGCCTGTGGGCCATGGAAATTATGTCTGCGGTTATGGCATCTTCCGCGCTGAGCGTTAACAGCTTATCAACGAAAAATTTATCGATTTTCAGGCAGTCTACATTCAGCTCCCGTTCTCTCGCAAGGGAGGAATATCCCGTCCCGAAATCATCAATGGCGATGTGCAGGCCAAAATCCCTCAAATTGCCCAGAACGCGGTTTATTCCCTGGTAGTCCATAGAAAAAACCGACTCCGTGATCTCAATTCCTATATTCTCAGGGCAAACCTCGGCCTCCCTGATCATTTCAAGCAGGTCATCAGTGAAATTTTCCGCCAGCACCTGGATAGCGGAGACATTTATAAAGACGTTGATCGTGTCGAATCCCTTCTCCTTCAGTTTCTTCAGAAAACGGAACGCCTGGAGGAACACATTCCACCCGACCGGAACAATCAGTTTCGTTTCTTCGGCAATGGGGATAAATTCCAGGGGGGAAACCAGTCCAAGTTGTTCACTGTTCAATCTTGCCAGGGCCTCAAAGCCGCAAACCCTGTTTGACTTGAGGTCCAGGATAGGCTGATACTGCAGAAACAATCCGTTATTCTCATCCCCGGCGGCGACCCTGGCGAGTTCATGCTTTATTTTCTGTTCACGGAGTATCTCTCTTTCCATTTCCACGTCATAAAAACACACACCGAAGGCCCTGTCAGAAATATCGACCGCTTTTTCCGATGCGATCAGGAGTTTTTTCAGGAACATATCGGCATCAAGATCCTCGTCCTGACCGATTTCAACGATACCGATCCCGCCGCCGACCCTTTCTGAAGCAAGCAAAGATTCCAGTGAGTTCCCCAACGTTTCACTGAATTCGAGCAGTTCACTTTTGTCCCTGTACTCTTTCAGGTAGAAGGCAAACCGGTTCTCGTAGGTATAAAACAGCATGCGCTTGTCCGTGCAATATTTCCGAAGTGTTTTCGCGGCTTTTTTAATCAAGTCCTGGGTGTAATGGAATCCGTAGGCCGTGGTCAATGATTGCAGTGTGCTCAGGTTGATGAGAACAACGGCACTGTTTTCGTCGGCGCTCTCCCTGACGTCCCCGGCAAGCAGCTTTTCCAGGTAATTCCTGTTGAACAGGCCTGTCCATCTGTCATGTTCGTTGATATATCTGAGCGTATTCTCAATTTTTTTCCGGTCTGAAATATCGATGACGATCCCCTCGAGGGCTTCCACATCGCCGCGCCTGTTAAAAATCCCTTCCGCCAGCTCGAGGACCCATTTGCGTTCGCCTCCGGCCGTTATGATTTCATACTCATACCGAAACGGCAGCCGCTCAGGAAGAAGTCGCAGCCATTCATTCCAGAGAAGGTCGCGATATTCGGGCGCTATCAGGTCGTTGTAAGACAGGTGCCTGTTGTTGACCAGGCTTTCCGGGAAATACCCGGTCAGTTCAAAGCAGCCGTATGAAACATACTGCATTGTCCAGTTTCGGTCATAATTGCACCTGTAGGCCATGCCCGGAAGGTGGGAAAGAAGAACGGATTTGCTGCGCTCGCTTTCTTTCAGAGCTTCCACCGCGGCCTTTCGTGCGGATATGTCCTCAAGAAGACACAGGTGCATGGAATTTTCCCCGGCAACGCCCAGAAGAGGGGAAACCTGCATATTCGTCCAGACGCTTGATCCGTCAGGCCGCAAAAACCGCTTTTCCATGGAATAATCGTTGATTTTGCCCGTTTTGAACTGTTCGAATTTGTCCAGGTCAGCCTGCAGGTCGTCAGGGTGGGTTATTTCCATCCAGTTCAGCTTCGAAAGCTCATCGCTCTCCCAGCCGAGGATCCGTTCAAACATTGGGTTAATGGCCATTTGTCCGTACTCTGACTGCGATACAAAGTTCTTGTTGTTTACGATCGCGATTCCGATGGGGGCCTGGTCGAAGATGCTGTGATACAGCGCTTCATCAAGAACCAGTTTTTCGCTGAGGTATTTAAGGGTGGAGTGTTGGCTCCAGGTGCGGAGCAAGGCAAAAAAGAGCAGAAGAATACTTATCACGATGATCCCGTCGGGGATCATCCGCTTCCAGATGCGGGCATACCACTCTGACGCAGGGTAGTCGATCCCGAGGATAGCGATGATTTTCCCGGTGTCAGGGTCTTTTATGGGCACCAGCGCGCTGATCCATGTCCCCCATCTGTCGGTCTGCAGTTCGGATAACACTGTCCTGCCGGACGTGAAAGCTTTACGGATAGCTTCACCGGCTTCTTCATAGACCTGCCCGGGAGGGGAGTAATCCGGTGAATCTGGAGGTTCCGAATCTATCAGGAATACAACGCTGCCCTCCCGTTCAGCCATAAGGTAGGCAAATCGGATGGGATTAGTTGTCCCGGCAAGCCTCTGCAGGCTGGTCTTCGTCATTATGTATTCAGGTTTTTCCAGGTCTTGTTCATCGCCGGTCAACCCGGCGATATGCTCGGGATGGAGAACGGATTCCAACGACTCCGCCAGCATGATCGCTTCCGATGAGGCAATTCCTTTGTACCTGTTCCATTCAAAACGCAGATAAAGGCCGCTTAAAGACAGGATAATTACGGTGAAAATGACCGTATAAACCCGGATACGGCTGGCTTTCACTTCACCGGCCGAAGAAAAGTTTTCTGGCTCTGCGGTTGGGTTTCTCATAAAATTACCTCATTTTCCAGGCGTTTTCTTTTCAACTCTCCCGTGATACCGTAATCTTAAGGGCTGTTCCACCGCCCGAAGGATCCGGGTTTGGGAACTAAAAAAAAGAAGCCCGGATTCTTCACTCCGTTCAGAATGACAATCAAATCCAGGTCCTTCGTCCAGGACGACAAAACGATTTGTCATCCTGAGCAACGTGAAGGATCTGTTTGATTCTCGTAAAACCAACACCGGATCCTTCGCTGACGTTCAGAATGACAGGGACCCAAAGCCAGGTCCTCCACTTCATTCAGGACGACAAGAGCCGTCATCCTGAGGAGCGTTTTCTGCGACGAAGGATCTGATTTTAAGGGCTCTGAACCCCGGCTCCCTCCTGCCCTGCAGGCTGTCGGGGTGATTTTCTTCTCTTCGTCGTGAACGACAGACCGGCACCTTTATAACCAGCATTATTTCCAAATTGTAGCATCCTGCAACAGTTTTTTGCAAAACCCAAAATATTTATTTCCTGCAGCTTCAATTCCGCACTCTTAAAATTCCTCTTTCCGGGGAACCGCTTCAACCGATCTCTATGCATCTCATGGAAATGCTTCCGTTCTGTATCTCTTCGTATATTGTCCCTGCGCTTTGCTCCTCTGCCCTCATTCCCATGATATAAAGCAACGGGAGGAAATGTTCGTCTGTGGGAATGGACATTCTATACTCGGGCATTTTCTCCCTGTAGTGAATGAGCTTCTCAACCTCATGGCTCTCTATGGCTTCCTTCAGCCAGAGGTCGGCCTTCACCGCCCAGGGGAACGGTTTCTGTTTTGGGTCAAAACTGATGTTCCGCAGATTATGGACCATATTCCCGCTTCCCATGAACAATATCCCGTTGTGGCCGAATTTCGCCAGCCTCTTCCCCATTTCAAAATGCTCTTCTTCAGTTTTGTTGACGTCGAGACTCATCTCGAGCAGAGGAACGTCTTTCGCCGGATACATATGCTTCATCACGGCCCATGCGGCATGGTCGATTCCGCGCTCCGGGTCTTCAGATACCCCAAGGCCCGCGTTTGCGATCAGGGCCGCCGTTTCCGGCGAGCCGCCGGGGGCATATTCCAGCCTGTACAGCTCGTCGGGAAAGCCCCAGAAATCATAGATCTGCTGGGGGGTTCTTCCGCTTGTGATGAAGGTCCCCCTGGTCTGCCAGTGGGCCGAAATGACGACGACGGCTTCAGGCTTCGGGATTTTGTTCGCGTAAGCGCTGAGGAACCGGGAATAGCTATTCTCCGCAATCGCATTTTCCGGGGAACCATGTCCGATGAAGACTGGTTTCAGAGTCGCCATAACGGACCTCCTTTCAGAACAATAATTCTTTTACGCCTGGTCGTCCCGGGGGCCGACCCAGAAATGGGGGTTGTACGCCACTTCCCACAGATGGCCGTCCGGGTCCTTGAAATAGCCGCTGTAGCCGCCCCAGAACACCTTTTCCGGCTGCTTGGCCGCCGTGGCTCCGGCCCGGACCGCCCGCGCCCGGGCCATGGCCTCGTCCACTTCCGCCTCGGACTGCACGTTGTGGGCCAGGGTGAAGGATTCAAACCCGCTGCCCTCAGGTGAAACCCGGGCGTCTTCCGCCAGGGCCTCACGGGGATACAGGCTCAGCCACGTGCCGTTGAGGGGGAAAAACGCGACACCGGGCGAGGTTTCCATCATGGGAAAGCCAAGCCCCTCTCCGTAGAATTTCACCGCTCTCTCAAGATCCCGGACCCCGAGAGTGATCATGCTGATTCGTGGTTTCATGGCGTGATTTCCTCCTTATGGCGAAGCGGAAACATGGTGCCGCCGTTTCGAACATTATAGACCTTGGACGGAAAGCAAAACGGTGAGAGGCGAAAAAACCGCAGACAGCCGGACGTCTTCCTTGCCCGATCCGTCTTCAAGGATTTCCTGCGGTAATGCAGACACGTTTAAAAAAAAATTGATTACGGGCCGCTTGAAACGTATTATAGATTCAGGACCGCCGGGGCGGTTTGCCGAACTGCCCGCCCGGGCTGTCAGCCGTTTGAATAAGCAGGGGTGAAGAGAAAATGCCAGCCTCGAAAAGAAGTGAGCGAAGAAAACACGCCGGATACGCAACCAAGGCCGGCATGTCACCAGGCACAATGGTGTTTATAGGTGAGCAGCAGGTGGACAAAGCCCGCATCGACATCATCCGGTATGATGACGCCGGATTGAAAGAAATGAGCGACGTCTCTCCGGAACAATGCCGGGACTGTTCCGCTGCCTCCGGCGTGACGTGGATCAATGTCAACGGCATTCATAACGTCGCCCTGATTGAGTCGCTGGGGAAGCACTTTGATCTGCACCCCCTGACGCTGGAAGATATCGTCAACACCACCCAGCGGCCGAAAGTTGAAGAATTTCCGGACTATGTCTATGCCGTCCTGAAAATGATGGCCTTTGATGATGCTGCGAACAGGCTCGAGATTGAACACGTCAGCCTGATCTTTGGAGAGAACTATGTCATTTCCTTCCAGGAGCACGAAGGAGACGTGTTTGACTCTGTTCGGGAGCGGATCAGGAACTCTAAGGGACGAATCCGTTCACTGAAAGCGGATTTTCTTGCCTACGCTCTCATGGATGCCGCGGTGGATCATTATTTCCTGGCCCTTGAGCGTATCGGGGACCGGATCGAGAACATGGACGACCGTATCCTGGTTCATCCCAGGCCGGGGGATATTCAGGAAGTTCATAAGCTGAAACGGGAAATTCTGAGCTTCCGCAAGGCCGTCTGGCCCCTGCGCGAAGAGGTGGGCGCACTGGAAAAGAGCGAAACCGTCCTGATCCGGCCGGAAACAAGGGTCTTTCTGCGGGATCTGTACGACCACATCATCCAGGTCATCGACATGGTGGAAACGTTCCGGGACATTCTTGGCGGCATTCATGATACCTACCTGTCCAGCGTCAGCAACCGCATGAACGAAATCATGAAGGTGCTCACCATCATTTCCACGATCTTCATCCCCATGACGTTCATCGCCGGAGTGTACGGAATGAACTTTACATACATGCCCGAGCTGAAATGGCCCTTCGGCTACTACCTGATCTGGGGCGTCATGATTACGGTAGCCCTCAGCCTTGTTTCCTTTTTCAAACGAAGGAAATGGTTTTGAAGGGGGGGAAATCCGCAATAATCGCCGCCATGCACGGGGACAGGTCCAGGAAGGTGCTGATTGTCCCGGCATGAGTTAACTATGGCGGTTTTGCATCGGAACCACCACCGGCATCGGTTTTCCGGTACGTTCATGATCCGGCCGGTGATTTCTTTCTGACGACTTTCTTATTTTCCGCAGACCAGGCTCATCAGCAGGACGATCAGCAAAGGCAGGCCAACAAGAAAGCCTATCATCCAGAAAGCCCCCGCCCGGCTGCCGAGGTTGAGAGTCCATCCCATCCACGGGATGGACTTCGGAACCCAGGTCCGGCTGTCTTTCTTGCTGAAGTAGAAGCCCACCGACCAGTTGTCGGGGTTGTTCCATTCCGCCTGGTTGATTTCTTTCTGATTTTCCTTCTGCTCCATTTCGCTCCCCCGTCATCGGATACGACCTTCAGCGGTTCTGTGACCTTCCCTGCACCATGGGGGCATCGGGGTTTGTTTGTCTTCAGAAAGGGATAGGGATTGAGAAACGGGATGTATTAACGAATCGACGTCTCCATGTGTTTTTATAACTTTTTGTACACATCTCTTCTGTGGGCAATCCGGACAACGTGCACAAGGAGAACACTGTCATTGATTTCATAGACAATACGGATGTCTCCTACACAAACACGCCAGGTATCCGGAATTCCTTTCAAAGGTGCGCAACCCCGGGGTCTTGGATCAGACGCCAGAGTCCGCAGAACTTCAGCAATACGGCGTTGGTACGTCCGGTCAAAACCCGCAATTGCCTTGACGGCATCATTCTTGATCGATACCGAATACGTCGGGCTCAAAGCCCAAGCTCCTTCAAAGCTTCTTCCAGCGGGATGCTTGGCTCATCCTTGTGCGCCGCGATGTAAGCCGCATCCTCAGCATCTTCCTGATCTTCAAGAAAACGGAGAAAAGCGGCGTAATCAAGCAGCTTTCTGATGTCGTCAGGGCTCATGGAGTCAACTATTCTGCGCAATTCTTCTTTTTCCTGAAAGGCGGCAACGGCCATGGAAATCAACTCCTTTCAGTTCATACGTTACGCCATGAAAGAATAGACGTCAAGCCGGATCCGGGCAGGGCTCCACCGAAGAAAAAACACCCCGGGAAGAAATACAATTTAAAAACGGGTTCCGCCACAAACAAAAAAGAAGCAGCTTGTTGAAAAACGGACCCCAAGTGCTATCATCAGGCGGCGGCACATATTTCTTTCTTAAGGAGCTGTTGTTGTATGTTGAAGACCTGCGCCCCGGAGATTGCGGCATTCCGGGAGGTGCGTACGAGGTAAGGCCCTGTATACACCTCCCAAAAGACTTCGACAATCTCATCTTTTGGAGGGTGAAAATTGAACACTATAGATATGGAAAATCTGGGTCTCGGGCGGGAACTCCTCGCCGGGGCTTCCGTGGCATACCCCGGGCTTTTCCCCGGAAGGATCGTTTCCCAGTCCAGGGACCTCTACACGGCCGTAGCCGAGAGGGGCGAACTGACGGCGGAGGTTTCGGGAAAGTTCCGTTTTGAGGCCGGAACCCTGTCCCATTTCCCGGCGGTGGGCGACTTCGTCCTGCTTGACCGGAACGAGGATACAGGCGGCAACGGGATCATCCATGCCGTGCTGCCGAGGAAGAGCGCCTTCATCCGGAAGGCTGCGGGGACTTCCAACGACGAACAGGTGGTGGCGGCGAACATCGACACCGTGTTTCTCTGCATGTCCCTGAACAGCGATTTCAACCTGCGGAGAATGGAGCGGTACCTGGGCGTGGCCTGGGACAGCGGAGCCGTTCCGGTGATCGTCCTGACGAAGGCCGATTTGTGCGACGACCTGGCCCGGAGACTTGCGGAGGTAGGAACCGTGGCCTGCGGGGCGGAGGTGCTGGTAACATCGAGCCTGTCGGAAGACGGATGGATCTCCGTGCGGAGATACCTGGGCCGGGGAAAGACAGTGGCCTTCATCGGCTCCTCCGGCGTGGGGAAGTCCACCCTGATCAACCGGCTGCTGGGGTGGGACGCCCTGGCGACCAAAGGGCTGCGGAACGACGACAAGGGGCGCCATACCACAACGAGGCGGGAGCTTATCGTCCTTCCGGAAGGCGGAGCAGTGATCGACACTCCCGGAATGAGGGAGCTGGGCATTGAAAGCGCCGACTTTTCAAAGGCCTTCGCGGATATCGGGGAACTGGCGGCGGAGTGCCGCTTCCGGGACTGCACTCATTCGGGGGAGCCGGGCTGCGCGGTCCGGCGGGCCATGGACGAAGGACTGCTTTCGGCGGAACGGCTGGCGGCCTGGAAGAAGCTGAAGAAGGAAGCCGGGTATGAGGGGCTGAACTCCCGGCAGATCGAGTCGGAAAAACTCTCCGTCATGTTCGCTGACGTGGGCGGCATGAAGAACGCCAGGAAGTTCGCGAAAGAGATAAACAAAAAGCGGCACGGGTACTGAAGTCCCTGCGGCAGTCTCCGGCGTGTGAAGCCTTAAAACGAACGGTACAACAACGCCCCCGCTTTTCCGGCAAGGAAAGGCGGGGGGCGTTTTCCCTGTGATGGAGCAGAAAAACTTTCGATTCCGCCACGATTCGTTTTTTAAATTGACGGAGCCGTTCTCTACCCCAGGTTAATTTTCAAAAGGCGGCTGGGCCGTCCGACTTCATGCCGAACATCCGTCCCGACGTATTGTATATAGCTTCCGGCGGATTCAAGTTTCGAAAGAATCCGGTTCATACTTCTGGGACTCACGCCGTAAATACGGGCCAAATCAACTGGAGTTACCACGTCGATACGGTACTGTTTCAGCACCTGATCAAGCTTCTGAAGCGTCAAAAGACCTAATCCCGATTTACGGGATATTTCCTGAAGCCGGTCATTCTGCCTTTTCTGAGGGCTACCGCCTGCAGGAGTCAGGGGTCCTTTGACAGTTTTGTCTCCGAAAACTATATACAGGCTGTTCTCACCTGAAAGACTTGATTTTTCTCTTCCGTAGTCGGCGTTGCTTTTTGCCTCGAATGCATTCTTTCCCATGCCGATGCCGATATGAACCCTGTTCACAGCCCCATCCGCAACGAGAGATCCAAGCAGGTCAAAGGATTTGAAGTTTTTTGTCTCATTTCGAAGAGCCGCTGTGTTCGTAAAAATATAATGCCGCCCATTGGTCGCTCCGATAACTGCCGCTCCTATCTTCTGTCCGAATACATATATGGATTCTGTTACCTGTTTGGTCTTGTAAAAACTTTCGAGTTCGCTTTTTCCATAGACGGCATAATGGTCCACAACGTCCGTCTCTACAGAAATAACTGAAGCATTGCTTCCGCTGTTCTCTGAAATCTGGTGACGAAGCCGGAGTTTTATGAGCTGCTCTCTCACAGGTTCGGAAAAAAACATCCGGCGAAAGCACGGGAGACCAGTTTCTTTCAGCCGGGCGTAGGATTCGCTGGATCCATGAATGGAGCAGCTGATTTTTCCTCTTTTGAAAAGGTCCGTATGGAAATCACAAAGGTAGTCGATATAGTTTTTTCATTGTTTTTGCGCCTTCTTGGAACATACACCTGCAACTGATCCGGAGAATACCCTATTTCCAGGTATGCGTCGAGAATTATGTTGTTCAGCGTTCCAAATCCATCAAAACTCATTTTTGTGACGTCGTATCCCTTTGAACCTGCCAGAAGGATACTGCAGGAAAGCGTCATCACATTACAGCTCGTGTGCTCCCACGGGACAAGAGGTTTCACAAGGCCGCTCGCGTAGGTGAAAATCTCGAAACCAGTAAAGAGAACGCCTTCGAGTTCCCGCTGCCTTGACTCCAGCATTTCCACGGCCTCACAATAGTTTCGATACACCATCGGGACCAGGTCGATGTAAGGTTCGCTCTTCTCAGCAACCTTCATTACGTGGGCAACACTGTCAGCCGGGCCAAGAACTCCTATGATCACTTCATGCCACCGCCTTTTTCATCCCTGCTTTTCATTCCGGATTTCAGACGCCCAAACCGGACTGTTTTATTGTACAACGTGACGCGGGATTCATTCCCTGCCTTTCATCATCCAGCTGCCGGCACTGATTTTTCATTCCTATACGGGACCATATGTGAAACGTCCCGGGAAAAAACCGGGACGTTTCAAGCTACATTTCGCCGTTATGCAGCAAGCATGCCACAAAATGCCCATTAGCCACTTCCCTGAGTTCAGGATTTCTGCCGACACATTTTTCGGTGGCAAAATCACACCTGGGGGCAAAACGGCAGCCGGGTGCGGGGTCAATAGGATTGCCGACCTCCCCCCTGATGACTGTCGGCCTGGCATGCCTCTTCGAAAGGTTGGGCACGGGAATCGCCGCAAGAAGGGCTTTCGTATAGGGGTGAAGCGGGTGAGAGAACAGTTCATCAGACGAAGCTTTTTCAACACATTGTCCGAGGTACATCACGGCTATTTCATCGGAGATATGTTTGACGACCGAAAGATCGTGGGTGATAAAAATGTAAGTAAGACCCTTTTCTTCCTTCAGATCCATGAGAATATTGATAATCTGCGCCTGTATCGAAACATCCAGAGCGGAAACCGGTTCATCGCAGATTATGAATTTAGGATCTAGAGCGAGAGCCCGGGCAATGCCTATTCTCTGCCTGCGGCCCCCATCCAGTTCATGGGGGTAGGAATCTCTCAGCCGCGGAGCAAGCCCGACTACATCCATCATTCTGTCTACACGGTCATCAATTTCCTTTCTGCTGCCGCAGAGACGATTGACCTTCAAAGGATCGGATATGATCTGGGCGACACTCATACGCGGATCGATGCTTGAATAGGGATCCTGAAATATCATCTGCATTTTCAGGCGGGTCTTTCGAAGCTGTTTCTCATTCATGGAGACTATATCCTCTCCTTCGAGAAACACTTCGCCGCCGGTGGGTTCTGTAAGGCGCAGTATCGTTTTTCCAAGTGTGGATTTCCCGCAGCCCGATTCGCCCACGACACCGAGAGTCCTGCCTTCGTCAATCGTGAAGGAAACGTCGTCAACCGCATGAAGAAGGCCCTTTTTCGTCCTGAAATATTTTTTCAGGTTATTTACGACCAGTATAGGCTTTTTTTTCTCACTCATCTGTTTCCCTCCCCGTACCGCCGCCATAAAGATGACATGCGACCCTGTGAGTGCCTTCCACGGAAAATCCAGGCTGGACCTCTCTGCAGATGTCCATGCAGCGCGGACATCGGGGATTGAACTTGCAGCCCGTTGGAAGATCCGTAGGATCCGGCATAAGACCTTCGATAGGGTACAGACGGTCAGTCTTCTTCTCCAGGTCCGGCAGGGAACCGAAGAGTCCGGTGGTATAGGGGTGCTGCATTTTTCCTGAGTAAATCTCCTCAACGGAACCTATCTCTATGATCTCTCCGGCATACATGATAGCTACGTTATCGCACATCTGGGCTACAATTCCGAGATCATGGGTGATGAGGATCATAGCGGTCCCGAGCTTCTCGCGAAGCTCGTCAATCATGGCAAGAACCTGGGCCTGGATAGTCACATCCAGTGCGGTCGTAGGCTCATCGGCTATGATGAGGACCGGCTCACAGACAAGGGCGATTGCTATCACGACACGCTGCTTCATCCCTCCGCTCAGCTGGTGAGGGAAATCATACTTTCGCTCCTTTTGAATACCGACGAGTTCAAGTGTCCTGTCAACTTGTTCTTCGATCTTTTCCGGTGAAAGTTCTTCCTTGTTATGGAATTTGAGCGCTTCTGCAATCTGGTCTCCGACCTTCATGATAGGATTGAGGGCAGACATGGGGTCCTGAAAAATAATGGCGATCTTTTCCCCCCGTATGCCGTGGCGCATAAGATTTTCAGGGACTTCAAGCAGATTCTTCCCTTCAAATTCTATCGTTCCGTTAACAACCTTTGCAGTACGGTCGGGCAGGACCCGCAGTATCGCGTAGGCTGTAGTGGTTTTCCCGGCACCTGTTTCACCCACCAGACCCAACGTCTCGCCTTTTTTGAGGGAGAGACTGACTCCGTTGACTGCGTACACAGTTTCTCTTCGCGCTTTGTAGACCACCTGGAGATTCTCAACTTTCAGCAGCATGTTATTCGATGTATTCATAAGCCTTTCCTCCATCAGTCCCTGAGCCTCGGATCAAGAGCGTCCCGCAGACCATCTCCCACCAGGTTGAAGGAGAGAGCCGTCAGCAGGATTGCAATCCCGGGGAAGATGATCATATGCGGAGCAGTTATGATGAATTCCCGCGCCTCGCTCAGGAGGGCTCCCCACTCGGGGGTGGGAGGGCTTACGCCCAAACCGATGTAGGACATGCTTGAAACCTGCAGAGTAATGGCCGAAAGGTTAATCGTCATGCTTACAATCATGGCACCAAGTGAATTTGGAATAACGTGCCGGAAAATCAGGTGGTAATCCCTGCTGCCGTAGGATCGTGCGGCATCGATGTACTCCTGTCCGACAAGAGAAATCATTATGGACCTGGCCGTTCGTACACTTGCAGGAATTCTCGCTATTAGCATCGCAATCACAAGGTTAAAAATCGATCCCCCCAAAGCTGCCACAACCGCCAGAGCGAGCAGCTGTCCTGGAATAGCCTGGAACACGTCAAGGACGCGCATCAAAATGTTGTCGAACCATCTGCTGTAGAACGCAGCACACGCTCCGAGGATAATGCCGATTACCTCAGCGATAAAAGTCGCAGGGAACGCTATCATCATTGTGTATTTTGTCCCGTGAAGAACTCGCGTAAAAATATCCCGCCCGTAGGCATCTGTACCGAACCAGTGTTCGGCGCTTGGCCCCTGGAGGCGTATTCGGATGTTCTGCTTTACACCATTCTCAAAGGGAGTCACAAACTCTCCGAATATGATGACGAGTAAAAGAAGAATTACGACAGCCAGGCCGATCAGGGACACCTTGTTCTGGCTGAAGCGATATATCGTCTCCTGAAGGGGAGACATGCTGCGGGAGGACTTTTTCCCCATAAACATGTCTATTTCGCCCCCTTTGCCGTGTAGCGGGCTTTTATCCTTGGATCCACAAAAGCATACAGGATGTCCACAGAAAGAAGGATGAGGGCAAATATGATCGCCAGAAAAACCGTTCCGCCAGTGACTGCCGGTATATCCTTCCTCTTCACCGAGTTTATGATAAAGCTGCCCAGGCCATTGCACCCGAATACGTTCTCTGTTACCACCGCTCCGCCAAGAAGGCCTCCCATGTACACGCCGATAGTGTTTATTACGGGCAGACAGGCGTTAAGGAACGCATGTTTCCAAATAACGACCCTTTCAGGTACACCTTTCGACCGGGCGGTACGTACAAAATCCTGGCGGACAGCTTCGAGCATGTAACCCCTTGTGCTTCTCAGAATACGGGCAGAATAGGGCAGGCCCAGGGTCATCATTGGAAGGATATAGTGCTTCCAGCTCCCTGTCCCGCTTGATGGAAGCCATCCGAGTTTCAGCGCAAACAGTATAGCCAGCATCATCCCCAGCCAGAAAACGGGAACTGCAGCCAGTATCATGGCTGTAAGGCGGGATATGTAGTCTAGCTTTGAATATTGCTTCACAGCTGAGATGACACCAAGAGAAACACCTATGGTGCTGGCAAATGCGATGCTGGATACGGCAATGATGAGCGTTATCGGAACTCTTGCCTTCAGCGTGTCAAGGACAGGCCTGGATGTAAGCCAGGAGGTTCCGAAATCAAACCGGGTGAACAGCTGAAGAATGTAATTAAAAAAGCGATAGACGAATGGCTTGTCGAGCCCAAATTTCGCGTTGAAAGCCTGAAATTGTTCAAGTGTTGCGCCGTCACCGAGCATCATTTTTGCAGGATCGCCGGGAGTCATCTCGAGAATGGTGAAGACTACCAGCGTCACGCCAATTATGATTGGAATCAGAACAATCAGCCGCCGGATGATGTATTTGATCATGGTGTTTTCGCTCCATCGCATTCCTGGAAATGGCGCATGGCCGAAATTTTGAACCGTGCAGACCATGCGCCTCCAAAAGATTACTTTCCTAAATCTTGTTTCCTAAGACTTTTCTGTTTATTTCCAGTGGAACTTGTAGATATAGTAATAGTTTGTGTTGATCTCGTCGCAGACCAGATTTTTGCTGTATGCATAGGGTATCGCCTTGTGGAACGTTGGTATGGTGTACATCCTATCCTGAAGGAGGCGGTTCAGATCAAGATAGGCAGCTTTTCGCTTTTCCCTGTTCATTTCCGTGAGTACTTTCCTGTAAACATCATCAAGTTCGCGGTCCTTAAGACCAAGTTCAGTTCGTTCTCCCGCCTTTCTGGCTTCATCGCTCAAGTACTTGAAATAAATGTAGCCGTACGTGGCTTCCGGCGTGAAATTAGTTCCCGTGTTGGAAATATCATAGTCCTGGTCATACCTGCGTGCCCTGCAGGAAGCTGAATCAGCCACTTCAATATCCACTTTTACGCCAATATCCGCAAGATTGGCCTGGAAAACAGTGGACATTTTCTCCCAGTAGCTGCCGCTGATACACAAAATCTTCCCCGCATCAAAGCCGTTCGGGTAACCTGCCTCAGCAAGGAGGGTCTTCGCTTTTTCAGGGTCGTACTGGTAACTCGGAATTCCGGCTTTCTCCATTTCTTCCACGGTGAAACCGCCGAACACGGAAGAGGGATTGAACAGGGAGTACGCGGTCTGGGCGATGCCGTCATAGGCAGCTATTACCATCATCTCACGATCCATGGCGTAGGAGAATGCCTGGCGGACGCGCTTGTCTGAAAGTACATCGCCCCGAATTGAGTTGATATGGAAGAAGCTCGTGTGATTGGTAGGAGAGAGGTAGGTATTATAGTCGCTGTTCGACTTGAATCTCGTCCATGCGGCCGTAGGCACGACAATGAGATCCAGTTCGCCCGATTCAAAAGCAACCGTTATGGTGTTATTGTCGGTGAGGATTTTGTAATTTACTTTTTTAATCGAAGCTGGTCCCTGATAATAATCCTCGAAAGCCTTGAGCTCTATTTCCGTATCCGGATTATAGGATGAAATCACATATGGCCCCGCTCCGCACGGGATCCACTCAATCCCGAATTTCTCGCCGGCAGCAAGGACTTCCTCTTTACAAAGGATATTGACCCAGATGGATATATTGTTCAGAAGGGTTGGATTCGGTCCGTCCGAAACAATCTGGAAGGTGAGGTCATCGATCACTTTTACGCTTTTATACCCGGGAACCTTCGGACGTATCATTTTGTAGGGCCCGGATTTAAGCGCGTAGTCGATTGACCATGCGGCGTCCTCTGCGGTAAGTTTCTTGCCGTTATGAAACTTGACCCCGTCGCGCAGGTGTACAGTATAGGTTACATTGTCCTCAGCCAGTTCAAAACTTTCCGCAAGGCGGGGTTCCAGCTCTCCCGCATCGTTTTGGAAAAACAATACATCATATATCTGGCAGTAAAGCTGAGTGCAAACAATTGAACTGACGTTAAAAGGGTTGAGAGTTTCTATTACCTGATTCAACGACAGATTGATGTCATCGCGGCCGGATGCAGCAGTACTTACTCCGCTGAAGGAGAGGAGAACCATCAGAGTTAAACTCATATCTGGTGTATGGACTTTGAAAAATAAGTGGCGTATCCTGCCGATTGGGCTAGCAGGCTCACAATCGACATTGGAGGGATAC